>JBFIDC010000231.1:0-5306 GCA_041581495.1 Nocardioides sp.
ATGCGCCGGCGCTCGGTTGCCACGCGTCTCGTAGCATCCCCCGGACTCGGCGCCGGCCGTCGTTGCAGATCCGCAGGGTCGAGACCGCTGGCCGACCCAACCGCACCGTGGGGATCGGGTCGCGGGTGATGGTCAGGTCACCGGGTCGCGGAGCGAGTCCCACGTCGGCGGCCACCAGGACCACGACCACCAGGAGCCAGAGCCACACGGTCCCGGCTTGAGGGCGCGCGATCACCGCGATCAGGCCCGCGAGGACCAGCAGGGGAACGCGTCCTGAGATCGACATGGGTTCGCCGTGGCCTCAGCGGGGGACGGGGACGGAGTTGAGCGCGGAGGCGAGCACCTCGGCGACGTCGACGCCCTCGAGTTCGGCCTCGGGTTGCAGTCCGAGGCGGTGGACCAGGGTGGCGTGAGCGAGCGCCTTGACGTCATCAGGCGTCACGAAGTCGCGCCCGGTCAGCCATGCCCACGCGCGGGCCGACCGCATCAAGGCGGTGGCCCCTCGAGGGCTGACACCCAGGCTCAGCGAGGGGGACTCGCGGGTCGCGCGGGCGATGTCGACGATGTAGCCGATCACCTCGGGGGAGACCTGGACCGAGCCGACGGCGGCCTGACCGGCCTCGATGTCCGCGGGCGTGGCCACCGCACCCACCCCGGCCGCCGCCACGTCACGGGGGTCGAACCCCGACGCGTGTCGCTGCACGATCTCGAGTTCTTGGACCCGCTCGGGGATCGGGAGCACGACCTTCAGCAAGAAGCGGTCCAACTGCGCTTCGGGCAGCGGGTAGGTGCCTTCGTACTCGACCGGGTTCTGGGTGGCCGCGACCAGGAACGGCATCGGCAACCGGCGCGTCACCCCGTCGACCGAGACCTGGCCCTCCTCCATCGCCTCCAGGAGCGCCGATTGCGTCTTGGGCGGGGTGCGGTTGATCTCGTCGGCGAGGAGCAGGTTGGTGAAGACCGGACCCTCGCGGAAGCTCAACGCGCCGGCCTTGGAGTCGATGACCATCGAGCCGGTGATGTCGCCCGGCATCAGGTCGGGGGTGAACTGCACCCGGCGGGTGTCGACGTCCAGGGCCCCCGCCAAGCTGCGCACCAGCAGCGTCTTGGCGGTGCCGGGCACGCCCTCCATGAGCACGTGTCCACCGCACAGCAGGGCGACCAGCAACCCGGAGACCGCCGCATCCTGGCCGACGACGGCCTTGCCGACCTCGGCGCGCACCGCGCTGAGTCGTTCGCGCGCCTCGCCGTGCGGGGGAGCGGTGGGTGCGGGCGGGGTGGATGCTGTCTCGCTCATGTGCGGCGTACCTCTCGGTCGAGCTGGGCCAGGTCCTGGGCCAGGGTGATCAGGTCTGCGTCTGAGGCGGGTGGGGCCGCGTGCGGGTCCGGGTCGAGTAGTCGGGTGACGTCGGCCAACGGGCGTCCGGTGCGCCTGGCCACCTCACGGATCACGGTCTCATCGTCGATTCGTGACCCGGCGCGAAGTCGCTCGGCGCACCGGGTTCGAGCCGCACGGCGCAGGGCCGCCGCGGCGTGGCCCCGATCGCCGGCGCGACGATAGAGCCGACCGAGGCTGCGGGTGGTCTCGATGGCACGCACCACCACCGGCAGGGGCTCGGTGGCCAGCGGGCCGAGGCGGCGCGCCCGCCAGATGATGACCACCACCATGGTCAGGGCGAGGAGCCACAGGCCCGGCCACAGCCAGCGCGGGAGCAGGTCCCGCGCGCTGACGCCGTCGCCCGCGTCCAGGTCGGTCAGGGAGGGGACGTACCAGACCAGCCGAGGCGTCTGACCCAGCAGCCGCAGGGCGATGGCCGCGTTGTCGGCGCGCAGGATCTGGTCGTTGGTCAGGGCCTGATCGGCCCCGAAGAACATCAAGCGGGGGGCGGGCCGCAGGACCACCGCGCCCAGATCGTCGTCGGGGAAACACTCGCCGCCTTCATAGACCGCCGAGCCGTCGACCTCGAGGGTCAGCCCTGCGAACAGAGGATCCTCGCACTCGGCCTCTCGCCCGGTGGCCAGGTTCACATAGCTCGGCGAGGTACCCGCGCCGAGCACCTCGGCCGGGCCGAGACCGGCGCCGAGGACGAGGACCTGCGCGGCGCCGGCGCTGTGGGCGAACATCCGGGAACTGGTCGCCTCGCCCAGGAACTGGGGCAGCACCACAGCGAGCGTCGTGTCGGGCCCGATAGTCAGTGCCTCCAGCGCCGCCGCGTCTCGCGCGATCTCGACCCGGACGCCGTCCTGGTCGAGCACCCGCGCCAGCGCTCGTGCGCCGTCGGGTCCGGCGTTGCCCGGGTCCAGTGGTGTGCTGTTGGTCGGACCAGCGCCGTAGGCCGCGATCGCAACCGCCACCAGGGCCCCCACGGTGATCACCAGCGTCGCCCGGTGCCGACGGAAGAAGGGCTCGCGCACGGCGGCGGCCGGCGGCGCTGCGGTTGCCGAGGCGGTCATCGGCGCACCGAGAGTTCGTCGTCGAGGGCGAGCACCGAGGCGGCCTGGGCGCGGGTCGCCGGACGATCCCCATAGAGAACCAGGTCGAAGAGCCGGCCACTGGCCGCCACCGATTCGCTCAGGCCCGGGAACTGATCGCCGAGGGCCTCGGCGACCTCGTGGGCGGTGGCGCCGGGGGCGTCGTCGAGACGACCGCGTTCGACCTGCCGCGTCGCCACGGCACGGAACCCGTCGATGAGCGCGTCCTCGTGGCGTCCGGCCGCGAGGGCCGCCTCGGCGCGGCCGCGCAACTGGTCGGCCGAGATGGCCTCGTCGGTCAGGACGGCGCGGGCACTCCGCTCGACGTGGACGGTGCGCCTGGCCCGCGCGAGCAGCCACCCGACCACCAGGATGAGGCTGACGGCGATGATCATGGCCGCGAGGGTCGAGAGCGGGGGCGCGTGGGACGCGGCGTCCAAGCCACGCGCCAACTGCCGCTCCATCGCGCGGAAGAACCGTTCGATGAGGTTCTGCTCGTTGTACTCGGGCCGCAGGAGTTCGCGGCGCAACTCGGACCGGGCCTCGTCCGGGGCGGGGTCGAGCGGCGGGTCGAGGCTCCCGCGCCGCATCAGGGCCATGGCGATGCCGTCGAGGCGGCTCACCCGGTCAGGCCCGCCTGCCTCATCAGCTCCACGTCGTAGGCCTCCTTGCGCATCCGCTGGTCGACGTACTGCAGTGAGGTGACCGCGGAACTGAAGGGCGTCGAGAACGCCGCGGCGATGACCTGAGCGACCGCTTGGCTGATGATGAGAACCAGGACCGAGTAGCGCGCGTCGACTGCCAGCGCACCGACCTGGCCGACCAGGGTGATCGGGAAGGTGAGGATGTTGGTGGCGACCCCGACCAGAACCATGGTGAGCAACGCGATCCCGAAGGTTCGCCAGAACTGCTGCCGGGTCAGGGTGTAGCAACGCTGGAGGGCCCCGATCACTCCCACGTCTTCAAGCATGAGGGCGGGAACGGGAAGGTAGGCGAGCCGGATCCAGGCCCAGATCATCAGCACGATCAGCGCCGGCACGGTGATGATCCCGAACGCGACCACCGCGCCGGTCGGCGCGGTGGTGACGACCAGGGCGAAGATCAGCACATAGAGCGCGATCGCGAGCATGAAGCCGAAGCCGATGAGCAGACTCAACCCGACCAGTCGCCAGCGTTTGCCGTGCGTCGCGGCCCAGGCCTCACCGAGGCTCAGGCGACGTCCGATCGCGGCCGCGGCGACCACGTGCGCGATCATCCCGGTCACCAGCAGGTTGCCGAAGGCGAACAGCACCAGGCCCACGCCAAGGGAACCGAACGCACCGAGGAACCCCACCAACGAATCGTCGGTGCTGCCGGTCTCGGCGATCGTCAGATTGGTGCTCGCGGTCAAGATGCCGGTCACGATGATCGGCAGCGACATCGCCACCGTGGCCACGAGCACGGCCGACCCGACGGTGGCCTTGGGATTGAAGCGGATCACCCGGAAGGCCGCGTCGTAGATGTCGCCGAGCCCCAGTGGCCGCAGCGGCATCGCGCCGGGTTTGTGGGCCGCGCCGAGCATCCCGGGTGCCGGGGCCCACGACCCCGGCGGGAGAGGGGCAGGGGGTTGCCCCGGCTGCCCTGGTTGGTAGGTCGCGGGCGGGGGTGGTGGTGGCTGCCAACCCGGCGGTGGCGGTGGCGGCTGCCAACCGGGTGGGGGTGGCCCCGCGTCGCTCATGCCGTGATCTTGTCAAACAGGTGGGCCGAGCGCAGCGAGGCGGCCGAACGCGGCCCGCTCAGCCGCGTTGTGCTCCCCGCTGCTGGTAGTGCGAGGGCAGCACGCACGCCGTGTCGAGGCCGAGCACCCGGTTGAGCCGCCCGAAGGAGAGCCACGAGCCGAGACACATGCTCAACTCGACGATCTCGTTGTCGCTGTAGTGCGCCTTGAGCCGGGACCAGAACTCATCGTCGAGACCGTGGTGGTCGGTGGCGTAGCGCTCGGCGTACTCGGCCGCCAGCCGGGCGCGATCGTCGAGATCGGGCGTGGTGCGCCAACTCTCCACGGCCTCGGGGAAGGTGTCCTCGACCTTGATCCCATCGCGCTCGGTGCGCCAGTCCTGGCAGAACAGGCAGCCGTTGACCTGGGCGATCTTGAGCCGCGCGGCCTCGAACTCTCGCAGGCCCAACGTGGTGTGGTCATAGACCGCTTGAGCGAACTTCGCGGCCGCCGGGCCGATGCCGGGCACCATCTCACCCCAGACGTGGATGATCGGGTCCTTGCCCTCGGGGACGTCGATGATCATGGGTTTGCCTTCCTGGGGGAGGCCGGCGGGCCCAACCGGCCGGTGACGGGGGTGAGCGGGACGTCGAGTCCGTCGTAGAGGCCCGGCTCGGCGGCGCGCAGCCACGGGATCGCGTTGACGAGCCGGTTGGCCGCGGTGGCGTTCCCGCCGGCGGCGCGATTGGTGCCTTCGTCGGTCGCCTCGAGGTTGACCTCGATTCGCGGCCTGCCCTCGATGATGACCTTGTGCGCACCGTCGCCGCCATCGGCCGGCACCGGCCACTCGGGGGCGACGTCGGGGGCGATGCGCGTGACGTGCTCGATGACGATCACGGGTTCGTCATCGACGATCCCCTGGATCTCGAAGCGCAGCGCGCCCTGGGTTCCCGCGGCGAACAACCCCATCGAGTTGGTGACATCGACCTCGAGTGGCAGTCGATGCACCGTCTCTGTGATCTCGTCCACCTCGACGCCGAGCGCGCGGGCGATCATGTGCACCTGACCGCCCCACACCATCGTGGGAACACCCGGCGCCACCATCAGCGGTTCGTAGTCCATCGGTTCGCCCATCCCC
>JBFIDC010000232.1:0-5301 GCA_041581495.1 Nocardioides sp.
AGTGCGTCGAGAGCGGTCGCGCGCACGCAGCCGGAGGTGGAGAAGCCGAGCACATAGGTGGTGTCGACGCCCATCGCCCGCAGCGTCGAGGCCAGCGAGGTGCCGAAGAACCCCGAGGCGTACTGCTTGGTGACGACGACCTCGCCGGGCAGCGGCGCGGGCGCCGATGCCGGTGCCGCCCAGGGCGACCCGGCCTCGAAGACCGCCAGGCCGGGCACCTTGACCCGGTACCATCCCGCGTCGGCGCCGCCGGGGGCCAGTCGCACCTCGGTGAAGACCACGGGGACGCCGGCGGCGCGAGCGGCCTCGACCACGCGCTCGGCGCTGGACCGCGCCGCCTCGAACCGGCCCTCACCGTCAGTGAGTGGGCCGCCGTCGAGATAGGCGCGGCACACGTCGACCACGATCACGGCCGGGCGGGCGCCGGGCCCGATCCGGTCGCCGAAGCCGATCCCGGGGGTGCTCACGCGCCCTTCCTACAACACGCCGTCGGCGGCAAGCCGCGCACGCTCGTCCTCGGACAGGCCGAGCAGATCGCCATAGACCTCGTCGTTGTGCTGGCCCAACTCGGGACCGGTCCACCGGATCGATCCCGGGGTGGCGGAAAGCTTGGGCACCACGTTCTGCATCGCGAGATCGCCGAACTTCGGGTCGGCCACCCTGACGATGGCGTCACGGGCGATGAAGTGCGGGTCGGTCAACATGTCGGCAGCCTTGTAGATCCGGCCCGCCGGGACGCCACCCTCGTGGAGGAGGGCGAGCAACTCATCGGCATCGTGCTTGGCCGTCCAGACCCCGATGTGATCGTCGAGTTCTTGTTGGTGTTGGCCGCGACCGGAGTGGTCGGCGTAGCGACTGCCGGGCTCGGCGAGTTCGGGCTCCTCCATCAACCTGGCGAGGCGGCCAAAGACCGAGTCCTGGTTGGCCGCGATCAGGATCAACTGGCCGTCGGCGGTCGGATAGACGTTGCTCGGCGCGACGTTGGGCAACACCGCGCCGGTGCGCTCGCGCTGATAGCCCTGCACGTCCCACTCGGTGACCATCGACTCCATCATGGCCAGCACCGACTCATAGATCGCGCTGTCGACGATCTGGCCTTCGCCGGTGACGTCGCGGTGACGCAGCGCCGCCAGCGCACCGATCGTGGCGTGCATCGCCGCCAGCGCGTCACCGATGGAGATGCCGGTTCGCGAGGGCTGACGATCGGGTTCGCCGACGATGTAGCGCAGACCGCCCATGGCCTCACCGATCGAGCCGTAGCCCGCGCGCGAGGAGTAGGGCCCGGTCTGGCCGTAGCCGCTGACGCGGACCAGCACCAGACCCGGGTTGACCTCGCGCAACCGGTCGTAGCCGAGATTCCACTTCTCGAGGGTTCCGGGCCTGAAGTTCTCCACGAAGATGTCCGCGTGGCGGATCATCTCGAGGAGCAGGTCCTGACCCGCGGGCTCACGGAGGTTGAGGGTGACCGATCGCTTGTTGCGGCCGACCACCGGCCACCACAGCGAACTGCCCTCGGACTTCTCGCGACCCCACTGACGCATCGGGTCGCCGACACCCGGCGGTTCCACCTTGATCACGTCGGCACCCATGTCGCCCATGAGTTGTCCAGCGAAGGGCCCGGCGAGCAGTTGGCCCGCCTCCACCACACGTATGCCGTCGAGGGGTCCGGAAGAGGTACTCACCACTGAATCATATATCAGATATAGTTCGTTGGGTGGAGTCGTCCGAAGCGAATCATCCCGCACCGCTGACCGTGGTCGAGGTCTCGCCGCGCGATGGACTGCAGAACGAGTCCACGCTGGTGTCCACCGACACCAAGGTCGAACTCGTGCGCCGCAGCCTGGACGCCGGACTGCGCCGGATCGAGGTCACCGCGTTCGCTCGACCCGACCTCGTCCCCCAGATGGCCGACGCCGAGGCGGTCCTGGCCGAGGTGGTCGGCGACCCCCGACTGAGCGCGATCGGACTCGTGCTGAACCGCCGCGGGCTGGACCGCGCGATCGCCGCCGGTTGCGACGAGGTCACCGTCGTGGTGGTCACCTCCGATGGCCTGGCCCTGCGCAACCAGGGCGTCGACACCGATGCCCAGGTCACCGCCTGGCTCGACATCGCCGCCGCTGCCCGCGACGCGGGCCTCAAGACCACCGTCATGCTGGCCGCCGCGTTCGGCTGCCCCTTCGATGGCGCCGTCGCCCCCGAACGCGTCCTGGACGTCGCCAGGCGCTGTCTTGAGGCCGGCCCCGACGAACTCGCCATCGCCGACACCATCGGCGTCGGCGTTCCGGCCCAGGTGAGCGTGTTGGTCGGCCGCCTGCGAGAACTCGCCCCCACGACTCCGCTGCGCGCGCACTTCCACAACACCCGCAACACCGGCTACGCCAACGCCGTCGCGGCGATCGATGCCGGCGTGACCGTCCTCGACGCCTCGGCCGGCGGGATCGGCGGCTGCCCCTTCGCCCCGGGCGCGACCGGCAACATCGCGACCGAGGACCTGCTCTACCTGTTGCACACCTCGGGCCTGGAGACCGGTGTCGACCCCGCTCAGATGGCCGCGACCGGCACCTGGATCAGCACGCAACTGAACCTGCCCCAAGCCCCGGCCATGCTCGGCCGAGCCGGCTGGTTTCCCCCTACCCAGCAGGAGGCCCGCACATGACTCTGCACCCAGGCGGCGCGCCGATGTCGATCGCGGGCGGGCTGCGCGAGTTCGCCCGCGCGACACCCAACACGACGGCGGTCATCGACGGCGACCGCACGCTGAGTTTCGCCGCCCTCAACCAGCGGGCCAGCCGACTCGCGGCGCACCTGCTCGGCTCGGGCCTGCGGTCCGGGGATCGCGTCGCGGTCCTGCTCGGCAACCGCCTGGAGTACCCCGAGGTCGCCGCCGGCATCGCCAAGGCCGGGCTGGTCATGGTGCCGCTCAACCCGCGGCTGACCCCCAGCGAGGCGAGCTTCATCCTCGAGCACAGCGGCGCCTCCGCGCTCGTTCTCGATGACGCTTTGGCCCGAGTCGTCGGCGATGCGGCCAGCGATTCGCGGCTGCCCGCGCTCTCGCTCGACGGAACCCAACTCGGGCGGCCCTATGAGGACGCGCTGGCCGCGGCGAGCAGCACCGACCCCATGGTGGCGGTGGCCGAGACCGATCCGTTCTGCATCGCCTACACCTCCGGTACGACCGGGCGCCCCAAGGGTGTGGTGATCTCGCACCGCAGCCGGGCGCTGACCTTCTATATGTCGGCTCTCGAGTGGGGGCTCGGCAACGGTCGCGTCTCGGCCGCGGTCGCACCGATGTATCACGGCGCGGGGTTCGCCTTCGGCTATGCACCGGTCTTCACCGGCGGCACGGTGACGATGCTGCGAGCCTGGGACCCCGAGGAGTTCTTGGCGCTGGTCGCCCGGGACGGAGTGCAGTCGGCGTTCTTGGTTCCGACCCACGCTCACCACCTGCGCGCCCTGGGCGACGAGGCGATCGGCGCCCACGACCTGAGCAGTCTCGACACCCTCTACTTCAACGCCGCTGCGCTGCCTTGGCCGCTCAAGCAGTGGGTGATGAACACCTTCCCCGAGGTCGGCGTCCACGAGCTCTATGGCTCGACCGAGTCCGGCATCGTGACGAACCTGCGACCCGTCGACCAGCACCGCAAGCCGGGCTCGGTGGGCCACCCGTGGTATCTCACCGAACTGCGCGTGCTCGACGACGCGGGCCAACCCGTGCTCGCCGGGCAACCGGGTGAGCTCTTCAGCCGCTCGCCGTACCTGATGAACGGCTATCACGAGGACCCGGCGGCGACCGCTGCCTGCACCACCGAGGACGGCTTCGTGACCTGCGGCGACATCGTGGTTCTCGACGACGAGGGCTACGTCCACATCGTCGACCGCAAGAAGGACCTGATCATCAGCGGGGGCGTCAACATCTATCCCCGCGAGGTCGAGGACGTGCTGGGCACCCACGAAGCCGTCGCCGAGGTCGCCGTGGTCGGCGAGCCGGACGAGGGCTACGGCGAACGCGTCGTCGCGCACCTGGTGTTGCGTCCGGGTTACGACCTCGATGAGCAGACCCGCTCGGCGCTCGAAGCGCACTGCCGCACCAGCCTGGCCGGGTTCAAGGTTCCGCGCGAGATGCACGCGGTGGCGACACTGCCCCGAAACGCCGCCGGCAAGGTGTTGAAGCGGGAGTTGCGAAGCACCTCGCCGACCCCTTGACGCACGGCCATCCGTCCGATTACATATGATATATACTTCCTCTTCGCGACCTCGGGTCGCTCTGGATACCTAGGAGACCCGATGCGACCGCACGTCGAACTGATCCAAGAGGACGACTACGTCTGGCACACCGCCGAACTGCCCGGCGGCGAAGGTCGCGCGAGTGAGCGGCGCCTCTCGGTCGACGAGGAGGACGGCTCCTCCTCACTGCGCGTGGGCTTCCACACCGACTGGGGCCGCGGGCCTGGAATCCACCACGCCAACACCGAGTACTACGTGCTCGAGGGCGAGATCGACTACGGCGGTCGGCGCATCGGCAAGGGTGGCTACGTCTATGCGCCCAAGGGCGTGCCCACCGACTACCTCAAGATCGCCGAAGGCACCCAACTGCTCCACTACCGCGAGTTCGGCGGCGCCGGCTTCGACCCCGTCGACTCGCTCGCCGGCGCCACGGCTTGGGACGACGCTCGCGAAGAGGTCATCGTCATCGACTCCGAGGCGATGAACTGGGATGCCGTGCCGAACCCGGGCCCGATGCCCGGGTTGTTCATCAAGTACCTCCACGTCGACCCGGTCACCGGCTTCTACACCCGACTGGTGCACGCCCAGGAGGGTTGGGCCGACCACCGACTGGCGCACCACCCCTGCTACGAAGAGGCCTACACGACCCAGGGCCACATGGAATACAACTTCGGCACCCTGGACCTCGGCACCTACTTCTTCCGCCCCGCGCGGGTCAAGCACGGTCACTTCACCACGATGGAGGGCGGCGCCACCTGGCTGCTGCGCTCCGATGGCGAACTGGCCAACTGGTACACCCAGAACGAGTGGGTCCGCTGGGGCGGCGAGGGAGTCAACTACGGCGCCGAGGGCCTCGACGAGTCGCCGCACCCCGCGCTGCCGTGGTCGCACTCGACCCACGACATGGCCCAGCCGTGGCGCACCGACGAGGACATGCGCCAACTGACGGCCTCGTGGCAGTTCCAGAAGGACCAGGGCCGCTTCGACGCCCCCGTCACCCACCACGGGTCGGGCCCCAACCGCTCGGCGATCGCCATCGCCAAGGCCATGGACGCGTTCAACCTGCAGGGCGGTCAC
>JBFIDC010000233.1:0-5297 GCA_041581495.1 Nocardioides sp.
CGGATCCCGAAGAGTCGGTGCAGTTCGTCGAAGGACTGCCGGGTCACCGTCAAGATCTCCTCGGCGTCACGATCCAGGGCCGAGGCGAGGCTCATTCGGGAGCTGAGCCCGAGCGGGATCCCGTCGTGTTCGTCGCGAATCACGTGATAGGGCCCAGCGACGAGCGTGACGAAGTAGGTCGAGAGCGGGGGAGTGGGTGCGAAGTCCCAGCGCGAGACACCCCGGCCGGCGTCCTGAGGACTGACAGCAGGAGAATTCGCGATCACGACCCACTCGCTGGGCGCCTCCACGTGCAGCGTGTACGGGGCCTTGAGGTCCGGCTGGTCGAAACAGCCATAGACGCTCGGGGCGGCATCCATGAAGTTCATGCCGTAGATGTAGGTGCGCCCGTCGGCAGGGTCCTCGCTGCGGTGCAGACCCTCGCCGTCACGGCGATAGCCCATCGTGGCGTCGACGCGGATCTGGTGCCGACCAGCGGGCAGATGCAACGGGTAGCGACCGCGCTCGAGGCGATCGACCGGCAGTGCCTGCCCGTCGAGGTGGATGGAGTTCAACGCCACCGGTTTGAGGTCCAAGAACGTCTCGCCGCCGGCGCTCTCGAGTTCGATGACGGTGACCGAACCGAACCTCGACTCACCGGGGGTCTGACCGGCGGCGAGGTCAAGGGAGACGTCGTAGGAGGTGAGGCTCAGCAGCCCTTTGCGAGCGATGGCTTCGGCTCGCTTGAGCGAGGCAAATGGGGTGGTCACCGGCTCAGCCTAGGTCTCGGATTCGCTCGTGAGTGGCGGTTGAGCAGTCGCAACCATTCTGTTGCCGCGAGCGTCTATGCAGTAACACGATCAGCACTCACACTCAGTCCGAGCGCGGCAGTCGCCTCCGCTCGCACTCACCAACCGAGAGGCCAAGCCATGCCCACACCGCTTCACCGCCGACGGGGAGTCGCGACCCTGACTGCGGCAATGCTCGCCTCCGGCACCGCCATGGTGGCGATCACTTCACTGTCTTCTGCTGCGGTCTCCGCTCCCGCCGCGGACTGCGCGGAACCGTTCCCCGTCGCCTCGCTTCAAGACGGTGACCTCGTCACGGGCAAGACCGTGTCGCGCGGCGTGACACCCGACGACTTCACCGGTGAAGTGCTCGGAGTTCTCGACAACGGCATCGCGCCCGGCCTGGACATGATCATCATGGATCTGGACTCGCAAGCCATCCAGGACGCCGGTGGGATCTGGGCCGGCATGTCCGGTTCGCCTGTCTATGCCGAGGACGGACGCCTGATCGGTGCCGTGGCCTACGGCCTGTCCTGGGGCTCCTCTCCGATCGCGGGAGTCACCCCGTTCGAAGAGATGGACAACTACCTCGGGTCATCCGGCGCCCGGCCGGCCCGGCACGCCTCGGTGAACCGCGAGATGGCCAAGCGGATCGCCGGCTCGAGCGAGGTGTCGCGGGCCCAGGCCGAGCAGGGCTTCGATCAACTCGACATGGCCACCGGGGTCTCTGGCATCGGCGCGTCGCGACTGGCGAAGCTCTCACACTCGATGCGGTCCTACTTCCCCAAGCGTGCCTACGCCGCGGGTCGTGCCTCGGCCGCCAGCGCCGGTGCCGACGACGTGGTCGCCGGCGGCAACCTCGCGGCCTCGTTCTCCTTCGGTGACATCACCTTCGCCGGCGTCGGGACGGCCACCTCGGTCTGCGACGGTGAGGTCGTCGGGTTCGGTCACCCGTTCAACTTCGTCGGCCGGACCTCGATGAGTCTCCATCCGGCCAGCGCGATCTATGTCCAGCCCGAGTCCCTCGGCGCCCCCTTCAAGGTCGCCAACATCGGCGCCCCGGTGGGCACGATCGACGAGGACCGGCTCAGCGGGATCAGCGGCTTCTTCGGCGCGACACCTCCCGGGGCCGAGATCACCTCGAACGTGACCTATGCCGACAGGTTCCGGGTCGGCACCACCACGGTCACCGTCCCCGACGCCGAGGCGATGATCGCCTTCTATCAGCAGATCGCCAACCACGATCGAGTCCTCGATGCCATCTCGAAGGGCTCAGAGGACCAGCACTGGACGATTCAGGGCACCCACAAGGGCGTGCCGTTCACTCTGGAGCGTGGCGATCGATTCACCTCCGCCTACGACATCTCGTTCGCAGCGTCCTATGAGTTGTCCGACATCGTCTACCTGCTCAGCAAGGTCCCGGACGTCGACCTCACAGCCATCGAGATCGACAGTGCCCTCGAGGACGACACGGCGACCTACCGCGTCGTCGGCAACGAGCAGCGCGCCAAGGGAGCCTGGACCAAGGTGAACCAGCGCAATCCCGCCCGGGTCAAGGCCGGCAAGACGCTGCGACTGCGCACGGTCCTGCGTGGCAGTGACGGCACCATCGTGCGAGTTCCCTACACCTTCAAGGTGCCCAAGCGAGCGATCGGCCAGCGTGGCTACATCTACGTCGAAGGCGGCAACAGCCAGTACTCCGACGAGTACTTCTATGACTTCGAGGGCGCGACCACCTTCGACGACGTCGTCTCCATGGTCAACGACTCGTTGCGCAACGACGGGGTTCGTGCCGTGTTCGACACCAGCGGCGGTCCACGCGGTGGTGGCGCGATCGAGTGTCGTGGGTGTCGGGGCGGCAACAAGGTCGTGCACACCGAGGTGACGCTCGGCCCGGTGGATCGGGTGGTCGACGGCTTCAAACGACTCAAGGTGATCATCGGCTAGTCCGCCACTTCGAGAGTTGGTGGGGGCTGCAGACGGCCGGTTCCCACCAACTCTGGCAGGCTGGCGCCATGACCGATCTCGACGCCGCCAAGACGGCCCACGACCTGGGTCCGGAGACCCTGCGCACCGTTGACCTCTCGATCATGGGGGAGGGGCGCTACAAGGCGACCAACGTTCGCGGCGGGGTGCTCCCCATCGGCCAGGGCAAGGACCCGGACTTCACCCCGGTCGAACTGCTCCTCGCGGGGCTGGTCGGCTGCGGTGCGATCGACCTCCAACTGATCACCGGCAAACGTGCCCCGTTCTCGCAGTTCGCCGGACGCGCCGAGGGGCACAAGGTGCGCGATGAGCACGGCAGCCATCTGGTACGGCTGTCGGTCACCTTCGACGTCGAGTTCCCCGAGGGCGCCGCCGGTGACGCAGCACGCGAGGTGATCCCGCGCACCTTGAAGCAGATCGAGGACAGGCTCTGCACGGTGGGGCGGACGGTTGCGCTGGGCGAGCCGGTGTCCTACCTCGAAGGCGAGCTCGACGAGCAGCAGCGGCCCTGATGGGAACCACCAAGTGGCGCGAGGTCCCGCGCCAGGACGGGCGCAGGTTCGTGGTCACCGGCGCCAGCAGTGGGATCGGTCTCGAGACCGCCAAGGCGCTCGCGGCAGCGGGCGGTTCCGTCGTGCTGGCCGTCCGCAACCTCGAGAAGGGCGAGGCGGCCGCCAAGCAGATGTCCGGAGAGGTCGAGGTCGCACTTCTCGACGTCGCCGACCTCGCCTCGGTTCGTGCCTTCGCCGAGGGAGTCGGCCCCGTCGACGTCTTGATAAACAACGCCGGTGTCCTCGGCCTCGACTTCGCACTCTCAGTCGACGGCTTCGAGATGCATCTGGCCACCAACCACCTCGGTCACTTCGCCCTGACCAATCTGCTCTTGCCACGGCTCACCGACCGAGTGGTTGTGGTGGGCTCGTTGTCGCATCGCAATGGCGAGGTCGATGTCACCGACCTGGAATGGAAACGGCGCAACTACACCGCCTATGCGGCCTATGGAGCGAGCAAGCTGGCCAACATGTTGTTCCTGGCCGAGTTGCAGCGCCGGTTGACGGCCGGCGGTTCGAGGCTGCGAGTGACGGGAGCCCATCCGGGCACCACGTCCACGTCGATCACCTCGGGCACTGCCAGCCTGCCCAAGCGACTGGTGGGCAAGTACGGTCACCGCCTCGTGGGGATGCAGCCGTGGCAGGGCGCCCTTCCCACGCTGTACGCCGCGACCATGGACGTGCCTGGAAACAGCTACCTCGGCCCGCACGGGGTGCGTGAGTTCCTCGGCTGGCCGACGGCGGTCGGGCGCAGCCAGAGCGCGCTCGACGCGGACAACGCCAAGGCGCTGTGGGGCGAGTCCGAACGCTTGACCGGGGTCGCCTTCCCGCTCTGAGGGACTACGCGGCGGTCACGCTCTCGATGTCGACCGGCGTGTTGGGGGCGCCGTCTCCGGGGCCGTTCTGCTCGTTGGTGCCCTCGGTGGCCACATCGGTGATCAGGTTCACCGTGTCGTCGTCGACGCTGCCGAAGACGGTGTAGCTCGGGGGGAGCGGGGAGTCGTCGAAGACGATGAAGAACTGCGACCCGTTGGTGTTGGGCCCGGCGTTGGCCATCGCCAGCGTCCCCGGGCCGTAGGTCTCGGAGTCCGAGAGCTCATCGGCGAAGGAGTAGCCCGGGCCGCCGGCGCCGGTCCCCGAGGGGTCTCCGCACTGCAACACGTAGATGCCGGAGGTCGTCATGCGGTGGCAGGAGGTGCCGTCGAAGTAGCCCTGATCGGCCAAGGACACGAATGAGTTCACGGTGCACGGCGTCGTGTCCGCATCGAGGGTGGCGTTGAATGTGCCGACCGAGGTTTCGAAGGTCACCGGGACCTCGCCACTGACGGTTGCGTCGGTCGGCGGGAGATCAGCCGGCTTGGATGCACCGGCCGGGTCCTCTTGGTATTCGCACTCGACCCCGGTCGCCTCGCGCTCTGCGCCGGAGTCGGCAGCCTTGCTCGAGCCCTCCGAGGAGTCCGAGTCATCGCTGCAACCCGCGAGGGTCAAAGCGAGCAGAGCAGCAGCGATGGCAAGAGGCGCACGAGACATGCCGAACAGGGTAGGGGAGCGGTGAAGAGCAGGGCGAGCCGCACCCGCACCGTGCGGGTCCTCGGGCGGGGGGTCAGGAGTTCCGGCCGCGAGCCGCCACCGGCCACGGTCGAAGCGTTCCGTGTTCCTCCACCCACAACTCCTCGGCGAGGTTCACCGTCGAGCACACGTGGTTGGGGACCACTCGCACCGTCTCACCCACTGACGGTGGGGGCGGACCCATCATGTCGATGACCGCGTGGTGCTCGGACAGCGCGACGATTCGCGCTTCCGGATGATCGAGGAGCCTGCCGAAACCCGTGGCATAGGGCGCCCGGTCCGCACCCAGAGCCTTGCTGCCCGCATCGAGGACGGCGTGTCCGCCGGCGTGGCTGACGACCCTGGCCACGACGCTCAGGGCCAGGTCCGAGTGCTCCATGGCACCCAACTCCCACTGCTGGGCATCACCGAAGACATAGACGCC
>JBFIDC010000234.1:0-5259 GCA_041581495.1 Nocardioides sp.
GTCGAGGATCGGGTCGGCGACCGCGTAGTCCATCTCGGCCACCCAGGCCGGGATGACGCCGGGTTCGGTCTCGCCCCACTTCAGGACCAGTGCGGCTCGCGCTTCGTCGTCGGTGAGGTCGCGGATCTCGGTCACGTCGTCATCCAAGCACCGCCGTGGCTACACCACCGGTCGAGCCGGGCGTCGCACTCTGACATATTGACCGGCCATGGAGATCGAACTGGGGCAGGGCACCGGGCCCCTCAAGGGCATCAAGGTCGTCGAGATCGCCGGGATCGGGCCGAGCCCGCACGCCTGCATGATCCTGGCCGACCTCGGCGCCGACGTGATTCGCATCGAGCGCCCCGGTGGGCAGATGCTCTCCGGCGGCGCCACCATGCTGCTCAACCGGGGCCGCCCCAGCATCGCGCTGAACCTGAAGAACCCCGAGGCGGTCAGCACGGTCCTCGAACTGGTCAAGGGCGCCGACGTCGTGGTCGAGGGCATGCGACCCGGGGTCACCGAGCGCCTGGGCCTCGGCCCGGACGACTGCCTGGCCGTCAACCCGCGCATCGTCTATGGCCGGATGACCGGTTGGGGTCAGCACGGGCCTCTGGCCCAGGCCGCGGGGCACGACATGAACTACATCGCGATCACCGGCGCGTTGCACATGATGGGTCAGACCAAGGACCGCCCGCAGTTCCCGGCCAACCTCGTCGGCGACTTCGGTGGCGGTTCGACCTACCTCGTGATCGGCATCCTGGCGGCCCTGCTCGAGACCAAGGCCAGCGGCCGGGGCCAGGTCATCGACGCCGCCATCGTCGACGGCACCGCTCACCTGAACGCCATGACGTCGGCGTTCGCGGCCATGGGCGGGTTCAAGGAGGAGCGCGGCGCCAACATGCTCGATGGCGGCGTGCCGTTCTATGACATCTATGAGACCTCCGACGGCAAACACATGTCCGTGGGTGCCTTGGAGCCGCAGTTCTTCGATGCGCTGGTCACGCTGCTGGGGGTCAAGGAGACCTGTCCCGGGCCGGGTGAGACGGAGCGGTACGACGAGATGCGTGCCGTCTTCGCCGAGGCCTTCGCGAGCCGCACCCAAGCCGAGTGGATCGCCCACTTCGAGGGCACCGACGCGTGTGTGGCGGGCATCCTTCCGATCAGCGAGGCCGTCAACCACCCGCACCTCAAGGCCCGCGGGACCTTCGTCGAGCATGAGGGGCTGACCCAGCCCGTCCCGGCGCCACGCTTCTCGCGCACCGAGCCGAGCCTGGGCCTGCCGCCCTCGAGCGTCGCCGGAGAGCACACGCGCGCCGCCCTGACCGCCTGGGGGATCGAGAACGTCGAGGATCTGATCGAGCGCGGGGTCGCGGTCCAACCGTGAGGCGGCGATGAAGCCGTTCCTCTTCATCGGCATCCGTGCTCAGGACACCGCTGCCCACGACGAGTACGCCGCCGTACTGCGCTGCACCGGCCTCGAGGAGTCCGCGATGCGCCGAGTGCGCATCGAGCGCGAGACCCTCGAACCCCTCGACCTGAACGATTGGTCGGGGATCATCGTGGGCGGGGGACCCTGGAACGTCAGCGATCCACTCGAGACCAAGCCCCCGGAGCAGGTCGCCGGGGAGGCGCGACTGCGTGAACTGGCACTTCAGGTCGTCGCGGCGGACTTCCCGTTTCTCGGTGCCTGCTACGGCATCGGCACCCTCGGCACCCTCGCCGGAGGGGTCGTCGACCGGACCTATGCGGAGCCGATCGGGCCGATGGGCATCGACCTGAGTGACGAGGGTCGGCGCGACCCATTGTTGGTCGATCTGCCGGCGAGGTTCACCGCCTTCCTCGGTCACAAGGAGGCCGTCTCGAGGCTCCCGGACGGCGCTGTCCTCCTGGCGTCGTCGGCCACCTGCCCGGTCCAGGCCTTCCGTCTCGGCTCCCGCGTCTATGCCACCCAGTTCCACCCCGAACTCGATGTCGACGGCCTGGTCACCCGGATCGGCGTCTATGAGCACTTCGGCTACTTCGAGCCCCACGAAGCCGACGAACTGCTCGCCCGGGCGCGTTCGGCGATCGTGACGGAGCCGCCACGGATCCTGCGTCGGTTCGTGGAACTGTTCGCACGCGACTGAGGTCACAGCGCGAAGATGCCCGGTCGGGGGCCGAACTCCCCTACAGTGGAAGCGCGGCCCGTCCAGTCTTGCCTCGGGCCTGCCTGCCGCCCTGGTCGCTTCGAATGTCGTTTCGAGTCTGGGCTGGCACTCATCTGGTGAGACACACCACCACGAGTTAGTGACTTCCTTTGTCTTCCTCTGCTTCCTTCGCCGACCTCGGCGTGCCCGCAAACCTGGTCTCCGTGCTGCAAGCACGCGCGATCACCATCCCGACTCCCATCCAGACCGCGACCCTGCCGGACTCCCTGGCCGGGCGTGACGTCTTGGGCCGGGGCCGCACCGGCTCCGGCAAGACCTACGCCTTCCTGCTCCCGTTGGTGGCCCGCCTGGTCGCCTCGCAGCGTCGCGCCAGCAGCAAGCGTCCCCGCGCGCTGATCTTGGCCCCGACCCGCGAACTGGTCGGGCAGATCGAGGAGGCGCTCATCCCGCTGGCCAAGGTCGCCGGCCTCAGCACCCGCACCATCTTCGGTGGCGTCGGCCAGAACCCGCAGGTCCAGGGCCTGCGCCAAGGCGTCGACGTCGTCATCGCCTGCCCGGGTCGCCTCGAGGACCTCATCAAGCAGGGCCACTGCGACCTCAGCGACATCGAGATCACCGTGCTCGACGAGGCCGACCACATGGCCGACCTCGGCTTCCTGCCCGCGGTGCGTCGTCTGCTCGCCGCCACGCCCTCCTCGGGTCAGCGTCTGCTGTTCTCGGCCACCCTCGACCGCGGCGTCAACGTCTTGGTCAAGAGCTTCCTCCACCAGCCCGTGACCCACGAGGCCGACTCGGCCCAGTCGCCGGTCTCGCAGATGGACCACCACGTCCTCCACCTCACTCGCGAGCAGCGCGTGTCGGTGCTGGTCGAGCTGACCAGTGCACCGGGCCGGACCGTCGTGTTCACCCGCACCAAGCACGGCGCCAAGGCGCTGGCCCGCCAGCTCAACCGCAGCGGTGTGCCCGCCGTCGAACTCCACGGCAACCTCAGCCAGGGCGCCCGCACCCGCAACATGGACCACTTCCACAGCGGTCGCGCGACCACGCTGGTCGCCACCGACATCGCCGCACGCGGCATCCACGTCGACGATGTCGCGCTGGTCGTCCACGCCGACCCGCCGGCCGAGCACAAGGCCTACCTGCACCGTTCGGGCCGCACCGCCCGCGCGGGCGCGGCCGGCACGGTCATCACGTTCATGACCCAGGATCAGGCCGGCGACGTCCGTGCGCTGACCCGGGCGGCGGGGATCAAGCCGACGATCACCAAGGTCGACGGCCCGCGCCACCCAATGCTGGCCACGCTCGCTCCCGGTGAGCGGGTGCTGGTGGCCGGTGGCCTCGGCGTCCCTGCCGAGGACTCCTCTCCCCGATCGGGCGGATCCGGCGGCGGCCATCGCGGCCGATCCGGTGGCGGTCGCTCCGGCGGCCAGTCGCGTTCGGGTGGGCAGCCGCGATCCGGCGGTCAGAAGCGTTCAGGGGGCCAGAAGGCCGCAAACGGTCAGAAGGCCGCGGGCGGCGGCAACCGGTCTCGTCGCCGCGGCGCGCAGGGTGCTCAGTCCTCCGCCGGCGGTCGCAGCCACAACGCCGCGTCGTTCAGCAGCGGTCGTCGCTGAGCGAGAGCCATCGCGCTTCGTAGAATCGGGACGGTGAGCCACGTGCAGCGGTGGATACGCCGGGCACTGTGGGACGTCGTACCGCGCGATCAACGCGACACCCCTCACCAACTGCGTCGCCGCCAAGCGGTCACCATCGCCGTGGTCGCGCTCGGCATGGTCTGGCTGGGGATCTCGCTGCGGATCGAGCCCGGCAGTCGCTGGTTCTATGCCTCGACGGTCGCGTTGGCGGCGATCTGGACCGTGGGTGCCTTCGCCTCGGGGCGACTGCACCTGGGACGGATCGCCTTCGGTGAGCGCCACATCCGGCCGATCGTGACACCGATCGTGTTGGGCATGTTGCTCGCCGGCGTGTTCATGGCCGGGGCCGTGCTGGTCGAGCGGGTCCCTGCCCTGGCCGGCCTGGAGTCGCAGGTCGACTCGGTGCTCGACTATGCCGACGCCGGGTCGGTGCCGATCCTGATCGTCATCGCGACCATGAACGGGATCGCCGAGGAACTCTTCTTCCGTGGCGCCGCGTTCGCGGCCATCACCCGGCACCCGGTGGGGTGGACCACCGCGATGTACGCCGTGGCGACCCTGGCGACCGGCAACGTGATGCTGGCCTTCGCGGCGGTCCTTCTCGGCGGGGTGTGCGGCCTTCAGCGCCGAGCCTCGGGTGGGATCCTCGCGCCGATCCTCACCCACTGCACCTGGTCCCTGGCCATGTTGCTGCTGCTCCCGGTGGTCTTCTCCTAGGACCGCCCGTCCCGGCCCAGCCCCGGTCGCCAACTAGCTCGTCCGCTGCTCCTCGATGGCTCGGCGGACGGCCTCTTGATAGCTCAGGGGTTCACCCGGGACGACCTCGAGGATCGAGAAGTCGTGCTGGAGCACCTCGGTGCTCATCGAGTCGATGAGGTTCTTGGCGGTGGTGGTGTCGACGTCGGTGACGAACCGGATCCAGTGCGAGGACAGACCCGGGGTCAGGACCGGGACGGTGATGACCGGGACCCGACGACCGTTGATGACCTCGGCGGCCTGCTGGAGCATCTCGACGTAGGAGAGCTGATCGGGGCCACCGATCTCATAGGTGACCCCGAAGGTCTCCTCGTTGCCGATAACGCCCACCAGGTAGCGGATCACGTCGTCCACGGCGATGGGTTGGCTGCGGGTGGCCGCCCACTTGGGCACGATCATGGCCGGCAGGTTCTTGACCAGTTGACGGGTGATCTCCCACGAGATGCCGCCGGCCCCGACCACGATCGCGGCACGCAGCACGGTGACGGGCACACCCGTGGCGCCCAGCAACTTCTCGACCTGGCGGCGGGATCGCAGGTGCGGCGACAGGTCCTGGTCGTCGCGGCCGAGTCCGCCGAGATAGACGATCTGCCGGACTCCCGCATCCGCGGCGGCGCGGGCGAAGTTGCGTGCGGCCTCGGCGTCCTTGCGTTCGAAGTCGGCGTCGTCGAGCGAGTGCACCATGTAGACGGCGACCTCCACGCCGTCCATGGCTTCTGCCAGCGACCCGGCCTCGAAGA
>JBFIDC010000235.1:0-5259 GCA_041581495.1 Nocardioides sp.
CGCATCCTCAGGCCACGCGGCGGCGGGATGGAATAGGTCGACGTACTCCCCGGTGGTCGCGGTGGCGGAGACGACGTAGCTTCCCGCAGGGACGCCGGTGATCTCGTAGGTGCCGTCGGACTCGGTGCGATCGTGTAGGCCGACCGTGCACGTGAAGTCGCCGATGGTCTGCGGCCCGAGGCAGATCTGGACGTCCTCGACGGGCGCGCTCGCACCGTCAAGGACGGTGCCAGAGACGGTGGCGCCCACGATCAGCGAGGCGTCAATGTCCGTCACGTCCTCGCCGACGACAACGGGGATGTCCGTAGCGTCCTCGAGAGTGTGCGCCTCGTCATAGAACTCGCCGGAGAGTTCACCTCC
This sequence comes from Nocardioides sp., assembly GCA_041581495.1. Lineage (GTDB taxonomy): Bacteria > Actinomycetota > Actinomycetes > Propionibacteriales > Nocardioidaceae > Nocardioides. The sequence continues at coordinate 361 of JBFIDC010000235.1, forward strand.
GCCGCGGATCTCCACGCGGTAGGTGCCCGATTGCAGGCCGGTGAAGGAGTAGATGCCGGTGCTGCCGTTGCTGGTCTTGATGCCTGCGGACTCGAAGCCACTGCTCGTGACCTGATGGAGCCGTATCTGCTTGGCGGTGGGGTTCCCAGTCGCCTCAGCAGTGACCTTGCCCGAGATCGTCCCGCCGACCTCGAGGTCGAAGTCGATGCCGCCCAGCGGAGTGACCCCGTCCAAGACGATGTCTTGGGCGTCGTCCACCGTGGCCGCGTCGTCATAGAACTCCGGGGCCAGCGTGCCGTCGTAGGAGAGCACTCCCAACCGGTAGGTGCCGGGGCCGAGGTTGATCGTGTAGGCGCCGCCAGCGCCCAGCACGCCCGTGCTGCCGGTGGTCGTCCAGCCGTTGGCGAGATCCTGATAGACCTGCACGATCCCGGAGGTGACGGGGGTGCCGCCGGGGCCCAGCACGGTGCCGGTGACGGCACTGGTCGCGTGGGCTGGTGCCGCCGGCGCAAGCAGGGCCGCTGCGAGCACCACCGGAAGCGCGAGTCGGAACACGCGGGCGATCCTGAACACGGCAGACATGCTCACCATCCTGCGCCCGCCCGCTGGGGGACTGGGTGCTCGCCGACCGTAGGGTTTGGTCCCGCGCCCCGCAGGTCTCGCGTGGTGCGACAGATCGCCGGAACCGACCTCCACTACGGTGCGTCTCATGCACATGAGGTGGCTCGGAATAGTCGCGGCCGCCTCCTTGCTGGTGGCCTGCGGGGAGTCGGAGCCTTCGGGGTCGGTCACCTCGACGACCTCGGCGGATCGGCCCTACTCCGGTGACCTCGCCGACGCCCTCTCCGGCGCCCGGGGTGCCGAACGCGCCCTCGAGTGCGATGGCGGCATCTATCGAGGAGGAACCGGACAGCTTCACGACGGTCTGGAAGAGACCGGTGACTCGCCCGCACAGGGCCTCGACAACTGGATGGACCCCGAGGCGTTCTTCAACCAGGTGCCGACCTCTGGCTACGCCCTGGAACGCGAGGACGGTGACCATGCGCTGCTGTCCTTCGACGCCGACGGCAAGACGGTGATCGCCTTCGTGATGCGCGACGGGCTCACCGACTACCAGGACGACACGGGTTGGGGCGTGGAGTCCTACGCGATGTGCGATCCCGCGCAGTGGCCGCCCCACGTCACTGACGAACTGGACATCGGCGTCTGGGCCGACGCGTCGGGTGCCCGGGTCTCGGTCGAGGAGGTGGTCTCGTTCCACGGTTCGGCGCACTGCGACTGGCAGGACACCACCTGGATCTACCTCGGCGAGGAGGGGGAGCGGGGTGAGTTCCTCGGCAACCCCGATCCGGGCCTACGCGACCTGCTGCGCACGACCTACGCCCTGGACGTGCCGGTGCCGGAGGACGCCCGGGACACCGGTTGGTCGCGCAAGGGACGTCGACTGCTGATCGCCGCCGACGGATCGGCGGCCTATCTCGTGCCCGCCTACGACGGCGTCGATCGCAGCATCGGGGACCGGTGGCCGGCCCCGAAGCAACCCATCGGGTGCGCCTGACTCGGCTCAGAGCCGCTCGATGACCCAGTCGATGCAGGCGGTGAGGGCAGCGATGTCCGACGGGTCGACCGCGGGGTACATCGCGATCCGGAGCTGGTTGCGGCCGAGCTTGCGGTAGGGCTCGGTGTCGACGATGCCGTTGGCGCGCAACACCTTCGCGATCGCTGAGGCGTCGATGTCGTCGGTGAAGTCGATGGTGCCGATCACCAATGATCGGTCGGCGGGATCGGTGACGTACGGGAAGGCGACCGGTGACTGCTCGGCCCAGCCATAGAGGTTCTCCGAGGACTGCGTGGTCCGCTCGACCATGCCCTTGAGGCCGCCCTGGCTGTTCATCCAGTCGAGTTGCTCGGCCATCAAGAACAGCGTCGCCACCGCGGGGGTGTTGTAGGTCTGGTTGAGCCGTGAGTTGTCGATGGAGGTCTTGAGGTTGAAGAACGCCGGGATGTGCCGGTCCGACGCGGCGATCCGCTCGGCGCGTTCGATGGCAGTGGGGGAGAAGGTGGCCAGCCACAGCCCCCCGTCGGAGGCGAAGGACTTCTGCGGGGCGAAGTAGTAGACGTCGGTCTCGGTCAGGTCGACGGGCAGGCCGCCGGCGCCGGAGGTGGCGTCGATGAGCACCAGCGCGCCGTCGTCGGCACCCTCGGGGCGCACGACGGGAGCCATCACGGCGGTCGAGGTCTCGTTGTGGGCCCAGGCGTAGGCGTCCACGCCGGCTTCGGCGACCGGTCTCGGCCGCGAGCCGGGGTCGCTGCTGACGATCGAGGGCTCATCGAGCCAGGGCGCCGCCTTGGTCGCCGAGGCGAACTTCGAGGAGAACTCCCCGAAGGTCAGGTGTTGGCTCTTCTGCTCGATCAGGCCGAAGGTCGCCACGTCCCAGAACGCGGTGGCGCCGCCGTTGCCGAGCACCACTTCATAGCCATCAGGCAAGGAGAAGAGGTCGGCCAACCCGTCACGGACCCGGCCGACCAGATTGCGCACCGGTGCCTGGCGGTGCGAGGTCCCCATCAGGCTGGTGCCGGTCGCCGCGAGCGCCTCGAGGTGGCTGGGCTGGATCTTTGAGGGACCGGCGCCGAAGCGGCCGTCGGCGGGCTTGAGGTCGGCGGGGATATCCAGGTGGGGGCGCTCGGTCATAGGCCCTATTCTGTCAGCCGATCCGACTCGTCCTGCCGAGGAGTCCAGTGCCCGAACCAGTCGCCGTCGCTCCGACCCACCTGCGCATCGAGCGCGTCGGGTACGGGCATCCTGATGCGCTCTTGCTGATCGAAGAAGTGCAGGCCGAGTACGTCCGGCTCTACGGCGGTCCCGACAACACTCCGCTCGACCCCGCGATGTTCGAGCCACCCGGTGGCAGCTTCTATGTCGGCTACCTCGCGGACCTCCCGGTGGCGACCGGTGCGTGGCGGCGACGAAGCGACGTGGAGGCCTTCGGCACGCGCAACACCGCTGAGATCAAGCGGATGTATGTCGTGACTTCCGCGCGAGGCGGCGGCCACGCTCGCGCCATGCTCGCCCACCTCGAACGCACTGCTGCCCAGGCGGGTGCCGAGGCCATGATCCTCGAGACGGGAGCCCCGCAGGTCCCCGCCATCGGGCTGTACGAGTCCTCGGGCTACACGCTGATCCCCAGCTTCGGGCACTACCAGTGGTCGCCGGAGAACCGCTGCTTCGGGCGTGTGCTCGCGGCCGAAACAGCGCACTGACGTGCTGCTCCCGATGAAGGTCGCCCAGGGCGTCCGCGACGGGTCGCTCACCTTGGCGTTCCGGCGCTGGAAGCGACCCGACGTCGAACCGGGTCGCCGGTTCACCACCTCGGCCGGCATGGTGCGCGTCGAGGATGTCAGCGTCGTCGACCCGGATGCGATCACCGACGAAGAGGCACGGCTGGCCGGGTGGCCGGACGCCGCCAGGCTCCGCAAGCGACTCAACCCGGATGCGTCGCTCACGACCTATCGGATCGCCTTGGCGTGGGACGGTGAGGACCCGCGCATCGCGCTGCGGGAGAACGCGGCCTTGAGCCACGACGACGTCGCCGACCTCGACAAGCGGCTCGAGAGGCTCGATCGGGCGAGTAGCCATGGACCCTGGACGATGGGCACCCTCGCCCTCATCAAGGAGCACCCCGAACGGCGTGCACCGGACCTGGCAGAGATGGTCGGTCGCGACACGGCGCCGTTCAAACTCGATGTGCGCAAGCTCAAGGGGCTGGGCCTGACCCGGAGCTTCGCTGTGGGCTACCAGATCTCGCCTCGCGGTCTTGCCTACCTCGAACGCACTCGGCGCAAGCCCTGAATCCGAACATTCCTCCGTTCGGATGGTCTTGACCCCAAGTTCAGGACGCGGTGCCGAGACCCTGCCTACCGTCGTCGGATGCCAGTGTTCGCAACTGCTCCGCTGACGCTGCTCCTCGCCTTGCTGCTGGTCGCGGCGCCGGTCGAGGTGGCCAACGCGGCGGGCGGTGACGGGATCGAGGGCTATGCGTCCTACGAGCCGCAGACCACCTGTCACCCCAAGCCGCGACCGGGCACCAAGGTGCTGGGCGCATGGCTCGTCAAGCGCCTCGGGGGCGGGGGCGGTGCCACCGGTCGAGCCTGCGGCGGGGGAGCCTCCGAGCACAAGGACGGCCGTGCCATCGACTGGACCCTGGACGCGGGGACCAAGTCCGGTCGAGTCGCCGCACGGAAGTTCCTCGCGCGGATCCTCAAGACCGACAAGGCGGGCCGCGAGCACGCCAAGGCCCGACGGATGGGGATCATGTATGTGATCTGGAAGGACAGGGTCTATTCAGCCTGGGACCGTTTCGAGCCCAAGCCGTACCTCTCCTCGAGTTGCCCGAACCGCAAGAAGTGCTCCAAGACCCTCAGACACCGAGACCACATGCACATCTCGCTGTCGATGGCCGGCGCCAAGGGCAGGACCAGTTGGTACGAACGCCGTCTCTCCAGGAACTAGAGACGAGAAGTCGGGGCTAGGCCGACCACTCCGGCAGCCAGCCGTCGACCTCGTCGGCCTTGCGGGCCGACGGGCCGGTGTAGATGGCGGAGGGGCGGATCAGGCGCCCGGTCATCTTCTGCTCCAAGATGTGCGCCGACCATCCACCGGTCCGGGCGCAGGTGAACATCGAGGTGAACATGTTGGCCGGCACCTCGGCGAAGTCCAGGACGATGGCAGCCCAGAACTCGACGTTGGTCTCGAGCACACGGTCGGGCCGACGCTCGCGGAGTTCGGCCAGCGCCGCCTGCTCCAACGCCTCGGCTACGGCGTATCGAGGCGCGTTGAGTTCCTTGGCGGTCCGCCGCAGCACCCGGGCTCGGGGGTCCTCGGCGCGATAGACGCGGTGA
>JBFIDC010000236.1:0-5201 GCA_041581495.1 Nocardioides sp.
GATGACCTCGGCGTTCATGTAGGAGTTGGTCAGGCACTCGATCACCATGCTGGCCAGTTCGTCGGGCACGCCGAGACGCTTGGGGAACAGCACGCTCTGACCCAGGTTGGCCTTGAACGCCTCGGAGTCGGGGCCCTCGCCATAGATCGGGGTGTCGATCAGGCCGGGTGCGACGGTGTTGAGGCGAATGCCGGCGGCCGACAGGTCGCGCGCAACGGGGAGGGTCATCCCGACCACACCGCCCTTGGACGCCGAGTACGACGCCTGGCCGATCTGGCCGTCGAAGGCGGCCACGCTGGCCATGTTGACGATGGCTCCGCGCTGGCCGTCGGCGTCGGGTTCGTTGCGGCTCATGACACTCGCAGCCTGGCGGACCATGTCGAAGGTGCCGATCAGGTTGATCCCGATGACCTTGGTGAAGGCCGCGAGGTCGTGGGCCGAGTCGATCTGGCCGTCGCGGCCGATGGTGCGCTGCGCCCAGCCGATGCCGGCCGAGTTCACCACCGCACGCAGCGGGGCGATCTCGGCGGCAGCGTTGACCGCGGCGGTGATCTGGTCGGTGTTGGTGACGTCGACCTGGGCGAAGACGCCGCCGATCTCGGCGGCCAGGGCCTCACCCTTGTCGGCCTGCAGGTCGGCGACGACCACGATGGCGCCCTTGGCGGCGAGTTGGCGGGCGCACGCGGCGCCGATGCCCGAGGCTCCGCCGGTGACGATTGCACTGGATCCGTTGATGTCCATGGCGTTGGAGCCTAGTGGGGCGATCCGGCAACCCCGAACACGGCTACAGGTCGGTCGTCCCGCGCGCCACGATCACCGCGGGGCCGGTCAGGAACACCCGGTCATCGACGGTCCAGGTCACGTGCAAGGTCCCGCCGGGAACGTCGACGCGGTAGGTCACATCCGCGTCCCGGATGACACCGTCGTCCAACGCCGAGGCCACCATGACCGCACAGGCTCCGGTGCCGCAGGAGCGCGTCTCGCCCGACCCACGTTCGTGAACGCGCATGGCGACATGGCGTTCGCCGCGGCGAGCCACGAACTCGACGTTGACGCCCTGCGGATAGACCGAGCGGTCGTGGCCGGGCGCGACGAGCAGTGGGCCCGCTTCGTCCAGCGAGTCCACGAAGGCGACCGCGTGGGGGTTGCCGGTCTCGATGTGGACCGCGGCCAGTTCGAGGTGATCCACCGACACCACCGTCTCGCCGAGCACCCGGGCGCCACCCATGTCAGCGGTGATCTGATCGCCCTCGACGCGCAGCACCTTCACCCCGTCGCGGGTCCCGACCGGAATCGGAGCGGACCCGTCAACCAGCCCTTCATCGACGAGGTAGCGGGCAAAGACGCGGATCCCGTTGCCGCACATCTCTGAGGTCGAGCCGTCTGAGTTGCGGTAGTCCATGAACCATTCGGCCTCTTGGCCTCGCGAGCCCGCCGAGCAGGCGAGGGCCTCGTACGCCGAAGTGCGGATCACCCGCAGCACGCCGTCGCCACCGATGCCGGCCCGCCGGTCGCACAACGCCCGCACCCGGTCGAGGCCGAGTTCGCCGTGCACCGAGCCGTCGGGGTCGGGCAGCAGCACGAAGTCGTTCTGGGTCCCGTGGCCCTTGAGGAATGGATAGGTCACGTCAGTAGAGGCCCCGGCTGTAGTTGGCGTCCTCGTAGTACTCGTCGAGTTGCTCCAGGCTCATCCCGCTGGGCTCGACCTGCGCCGCCACCACGGCGCGGCGCGGCACCTTGGCGTCGGGCTCCCAGGTTTCGGGTTTCCAGATGCCCGAACGCAAGAACGCCTTCGCGCAGTGGAAGAAGACGTCGTCGATCTCGACGACCACCGCCAGGATCGGGCGCTTGCCCTTGACCGCCATGTCGTCGAAGAACGGCGCATCGCTGATCAACCGGGCACGACCGTTGATCCGCAGCGTGTCTCCGCGACCGGGGATGAAGAAGTTCAGCCCCACGTGCGGGTTGCTCAGGATGTTCTTGTAGCCGTCGGCACGCTTGTTGCCGGGCCGCTCGGCGATCGCGATGGTGCGCTCGTCGATGACGTGCACCAGGTCCCCGGGCGGATCGCCCTTGGGTGAGGCGTCGCAGTTGCCCTCGGCGTCGGAGGTGGCCATGACGCAGAACGGTGTCGCTGCCAGCCAGTCCCGGTCGACCTCCAGCAACGTGGAGCGCCCCTTGTTGGCCGCTCGGTCCCCCGGCACTCCGAGCAGGTCAACGAGGCCATCGACCGTCTCGATGGCAGCCCAGGTCTCGGGCGAGGTAGCGGTCACCCCTCTAGCGTAGGCCCGGGTGGCCCTTGACCAGGGCCGGCAACAGCAGCGAGCGCGGGACCACCTGCGAGATCGCGGCCGCCACCTTGTTGACCGCACCGGGGATCGCCACGAGTCGGCCCTTGTCCAAAGCCTCGATCGCCGCTCGGGCAACCTCGTCGGCCTCGACCCACATGACCTTGGGCAGCGCCGCCTCGGCGTCCCCGAGGCTGAACCCCGCCCGCTCTCCGAATCCGGTGTCGACCGGGCCCGGGCACAACGTGGTGGCCGTGACCCCCGAGCCACGCAGTTCACCGGCCAGGCTCTGGGTGTAGGACAGCACGAAGGCCTTGCCGGCGCCGTAGCCCGCCTGACCCGGCAGCGGCTGGAACGCCGCCGTGCTGGCGACGTTGAGCACCGCGCCCCGGCCACGCTGGACCATCCCCGGCAGGAAGCGACTGCACAGGTCGACCACCGCCATCACATCCACCTCGACCATCGCCATCTCGGCCTCGGGATCGGACTTGGCCACCGGCCCCAACGTCGAGAAGCCCGCGTTGTTGACCAGCACGTCGACCACCAGGCCGAGGTCGGCGATCCGCGCCGGGAGTTCACCGCGGGCGTCGCGATCGGCCAGGTCGGTGGGCAGCACGGCGGCGCGAGCACCCTTGGCGGCGAGTTCGGCGGCCAACTCCTCGAGTTTGTCCGCCGAACGGGCGACCAGCGTGACGTGGTGGCCTCGCCGGGCCAGTTCACGCGCGATCTCGATGCCGATGCCCGATGAGGCACCCGTGACCAGGCAGGTGCGGTCGGCTCCGGGTAGCGGAAGAGTCATGGCGGGAGCGTATGACTAGTCCGTCCAGCCCCCAGGACCGACCACCGAGAAACGGGCCGTGATGAAGTCGCGGTTGCGTTCGGTCGACTCCAAGCGCAGGTCGAGTCGACGCGGCAGAAGGGGTCGCCCCGTGCCGAGGGTCACCGGCGCCACATAGGTGATGACCTCGTCGAGCAGGCCGGCGTCGGCGAACTGACCTGCCAGGTCGCCGCCGCCGACAACCCACAGGTCCTTGCCGCCGGCGGCCTCGAGCATCTGCTGGTGAACGGTCCGGACATCGTCGCGAACGAAGGTGACCCCCTTGTTGGGCGGCAGGTCGCGGTGGGTGAAGACCCACATGGGCAGGGTCCAGGACCATTCATCCTCGTGGTCCAGGACCCACTCGTAGGTCGTGGCGCCCATGCACCCAGCACCCAGGTTCGCGCGGAACTCGTCGTAGTTGAGCGGGCCCTGCTCGTCTTGATCCTGGGCGAACAGCCACGCCAGGGAGTCGCGGTCGTCGGCGATGAAACCGTCGAGGCTTGTCGCGGTGTAGTAGATGGTCTTCGCACTCACCAGCACATGATGCTCAGAGACCACCGACAACGGCGAGGGCCTTCTCGACCCGATCCGGGTCGTCATGCCGCACCCAGACGACTCGGGGGTCCTTGCGGAACCAGCCGTCCTGGCGACGCGCGAAGCGTCTGGTCGCCGCCTGGATCGCCTCGCGGGCTGCCTCGGCGCTCGACTCACCGCGGATGACGGCGGCGAGTTCGCGGTAGCCGATCGCCCGCCTCGCGGTGAGCCCCTCGGCCAGACCGACCTCGAGGAGTCGGCGTACCTCCTCGATGAAGCCCCCGGCCAGCATGGCGTCGACCCGCGCCTCGATCCGGGCGTCGAGTTCAGGTCGGTCGATGTCGACCCCGATCTGGACCGAGCGGGGATCGAGGTACTCCAGGCGTGGGAGCGAGGCCGAGTACTCCCGGCCGGTCAGCTCGATGACCTCCAGCGCGCGCACGACGCGGCGACCGTTCTCGGGGATGATCCCCGCGGCCGCTTCGGGGTCGCGTTCGGCCAGGACGCCGTGCAGTGCGACCGCGCCCACCCGCTCCAACTCCGCCTCCCACCGACCTCGGACCTCGACGTCGGTACCCGGGAACTCGAAGTGATCCAGCACCGCTCGGGTGTAGAGGGCCGAGCCGCCGACCAGCACCGGCGTCCGGCCGCGGTCCCGGATCTGGGCGATGACCGTGCGGGCCAGCGTCTGGAACTTGGCCACCGTGGCTGTCTCGGTCACCGACAAGACATCGAGCAGGTGGTGCGGAATGCCTCGACGCTCGGCCACCGGCAACTTGGCGGTGCCGATGTCCATACCGACATAGAGCTGCATGGCGTCGGTGTTGACGATCTCACCGCCGAGCCGTTCGGCCAGGTCCAACGACAGGCCGGTCTTGCCGGAGGCTGTGGCGCCCACGACCGCGACGATCGGCGGGCTCCCTGTCTTTGCAGCACTCGGCACGTCGCTAGTGTGGCAATCACGTGACCCCGACCAACGGGGACGCCCTTCCTTAGGGAGTTCGGCATGGGATTTCTCGACAAGGCCAAGGCCAAGTTGACCGGCGCCGTGGATGAGCACGCAGACAAGATCGAATCCGGCATCGACAAGGCCGCTGACGTGGTCAGCGACAAGACCGGCGGCAAGTTCGACGACAAGATCGACACGGCGCAGGACAAGGCCAAGGACGCCCTCGACTCGCTCGACGGCAAGAACGACGACCTGAGCTGATCAGCCCAGTGACCGGTGACCACGAACGCGGTCCGCACCACGGCCGGTTCGTGGTCGTTCCGGCCGCCTATGTCTTCTTGCTCCGCGAGGGCGACACGGGCGCCGAGGTGCTTTTGCAGTTGCGCCAGAACACCGGCTACATGGACGACTACTGGGCGGCGGCTGCCGCCGGCCATGTGGAGCGTGGCGAGACGGCCTACGCCGCCGCGCAGCGCGAGGCGGCCGAAGAGATCGGGGTCAGCGAGATCGACCTCGAGTTCGTCACGGCGATGCACCGCACTCGCGGCGCCGAGCCCATCGATGAACGCATCGACTTCTTCTTCACCGCCACCCGTTGGCGTGGCGAACC
>JBFIDC010000237.1:0-5197 GCA_041581495.1 Nocardioides sp.
CGTTCACGATGACGGACGGGGCACTTCCTAGCCCAGTCCAGTCAAGTTCAGTGAGCGCCCGCAGTTTGCCGCGAGATCTCGTTCGCCTCCTCGTTGTTCTCCAAAAGGTAGGCGTCCTTGAGCATGTCCCGCAGACGATTTCTCGATAACACCTCGGCCGCCGATCGTCCCTTCGTCTGAGGCATGCGTCCCAGGTGCTAGATGGGTCCATAGGCGTCCCATTTGTGTCGGTGGTCGCCCCTAATGTGAACCACACAGGGTCGAGATGGGGGTTCACATGGACGAGCCGTTCGAAGAGACCGTTGACGCGGCATGGGACGGCTTTCGGGCGCGGTTGGCCGACCGGTTGGCCGAGTTGGTCGAGGACGAAATCCTCCGTGTCGAGGTCGAGACCGGGGTCGACGAGGACGAGCTGTCCGGCGCGACGCCCTACCTCCAGTTCGTCGGTGAAGCCGAGGGTGTTCACGCAGAAGCGGTGGGCAACCTCTTCCTCGACGAGCGCTTCCTGTTCGACCTGCCGATGGTGAGGGAGTGCTTCGAGGGCGGCTCGTGGCAGAACCCCAGTGTCATCGCCCCCAACCACCACCAGCGGGTCGATCACCGAGACGTCGACCGGCTCGCGGTCGCCTGCGTGCGGGTGCTGCGCGAGGTCTATGGCGTCGCGCACCCGGCGTTCCTCGACGCCGAGGGCCTCGAGTTCGACGCCGATTCGGTGCCGCCGGAGCCCGAGGCCGAGACGGTCGAGGAGGACGAGCCCGAGGTGGTGTACGCCTACGACCGCGCCGAACTGCAGGAGGCCGTCGACGCTGCGATGCGGGTGGCGCTTCCCAACATCAAGCACGACGAGGAGGGCGACATCCCCGTGGCGTGCGGAGACTCGGTGCTCTTCGTCCGGGTCGCCGAGGACCGCCCGGCCATCTCGTTGTTCGCCGAGATCGTTGTCGACCCGCCGGCCGGGCCCCGTCTGCTGACCGAGCTCGCGCTGCTCAACGAGACGCACCCGTTCGCCCGGTTCGCGCTCCAGGGCAACGCGGTGGTGATGAGCCACATGCTCATCGCCTTCCCGTTCGTCCCGGCGCAGCTGCGCGCCCTGGTCGCCCACATGGGCGGGGAGGTCGACGAGGTGGCACGCACGCTCGCGGTGCGCGTCGGCGGCCGCCGCTTTCTCGAGCCGGCCAACCGGCGGTCCAAGAAGGACCTGCACCCGGGCATGACCGAGCTCGTCGAGCTCCTGCACCTGGGCCGCGTCCCGGCGGCTGGGGTCGCCTCGCTGTTCGACGGCGACCGCAAGACCATCGTCACGATGCTGGTCAACGTCCGCGAGGGGCGGCAGAGCCACGGCGAGCACGACCGTGACGTCGTTCTCGAGCACCTGCGGCGCGCGCTGCGGTTCGTCGTCGACGGCACCACCGGCGATCGTCGCCCCAAGCGGCTCCCGCCCAAGCCTCGCTCGAGTCAGGAGCGGTTGCTCGACGACGACGAGGTCGGGATCGACTCGCTGGACCTCGGGCGCTCGGCTTGAGCCACAGCGGGGGATCCGGTCCACGCTGCATCCCCGAGGAACCCACGTTCGCCAACACCAGCGAGCGCGAGGTCTGGCAGCGGCTCAAGGCCTCGCTCGGTGACGACGACGTCCTGCTCGCCAACCTGCGCCTGACCGACGAGGCCAAGGACCACGAGGCCGACATCATCGTCCTGATGCCCGACATCGGCGCGATCGTCTTGGAGATCAAGGGCGGGTCGGTGTGGCACAACGCCGAGGGCTGGTTCGGCAAACGCAGCACCGGCGAGACCCGCCTGTGGCCGGTCGATCAGGCTCGCGACTGCAAGCACGCCGTGCGGCAGTACGTCGAGGCCAACCCGGCGTGGGGGAGCCGCGGCCGGGTCGCCTGGGCGCATGGTGTGGTCACGCCGCACTCGGAGTTCCCGCCCGAGTTCTCGGTCCCCGAACTGCCGAGGTGGGCGCTGCACGACCGCGTCGACCAAGACACGCTCGGTCAGCGTGTGCGCGAGAACGGGTGGGGCCTGTCCCACGGCCATCGCGCGCCCACCCACGACGACGTCGAGGCGATGGTCGAGATCCTCACCGGCCCCGTGCAGACGGCCTATGACCTCGACGCCGAGGCGGCCGAGCGCGCAGCCGAGGCGGATCGCCTCACCCAGGAGCAGTCGATGCTGCTCGGAGTCACCCGGCTCCTGCGCCGGGTCGAGGTCCGCGGCGGCGCCGGCAGCGGCAAGACCGTGCTCGCTCTCCAACAGGCCAAGGAACTCAGCCGCGGACGAGCCGGCGAGCGGCCGGCGCAACGGGTGGCGCTGCTGTGCTATTCGATCGGCCTGGCCGAGTTCCTCAAACGCCAGGTCGCGGGCTGGCCGCGGCAGCACCGGCCGGCGTTCGTCGGCACCTTCCACGAGTTCGGCCAGCAGTGGGGTGCACCCGAGGGGGATCGTCAAGACAGCGACTTCTGGGAGGTTGAACTCCCCCGGTTGATGGGCGAACTCGTCGCCGAGGTGCCCGAGAGCAAGTTGTACGACGCCGTCATCGTCGATGAGGCCCAGGACTTCGCCGATGCCTGGTGGGCGCCGGTGATGGGTGCGCTTCGCGACGAGAACGAGGGCGGTCTGTATGTCTACTCCGACGAGAACCAGCGCATCTTCGCCCGTTTCGGTCGGCCGCCGGTCCAGTTGATCCCGCTGGTCCTCGACCACAACCTGCGCAACACCAAGCAGATCCACCAGGCGTTCGGGCCGCTGGCCCCGAGCCGGATGTATTCGCGGGGGAGCGAGGGCCCGGCCGTGCGGTTCGTCGCCGCTGCGAAGGACGAGGCGATGGACGCCGCCGACGACGAGGTCGAAGCCCTGCTCGAGGCCGGGTGGAACCCGGGGAGCGTGTGCCTGCTGACCACCGGCCACCGGCACCCCGAGCAGCAGTCGCAGACCGAGCGCCACGGGCAACTCGGCTACTGGCGCAGCTTCTGGGAGGGCGAAGACGTCTTCTATGGGCACGTCCTGGGCAGCAAGGGCCTCGAACGCAAGGCCGTGGTGCTGTGCGTCAACGAGTCCGGTGAGCGGGATCGCGCCCGTGAGCGGCTCTATGTCGGGATGTCGCGCGCCACCGACATGCTCGTGGTCGTCGGCGACCCCGAGGTCGTCAGGCGGGTCGGCGGCGATCGGGTGGCCTCGAGGTTGGGCATCGCCTGAGGCTCGGGGCAGACCGGGATCCACAGCCGCGATGGTTCGCCTCGAGTGATCAACCTGTGGAGAGGCGTTCGCAGCGCGACCGCAAGCAGGGCACCGTCGAGCCATGGGAATCGAACCAGTCCCGACGGGGGTGAGGGCGCCGTTTCGACGCGTGCCCCGCTCGATCCAGCAAGAGTATGATCTGAGTATGAGTGAGGGCAAGGTGCGCAAGACCCTGACGCTCGACCCCGACATCGTCGAGGTGCTCGGTGGGGACCCGGCGGCCTTGTCGGCGACCATCAACGCGCTGCTGCGCGAAGAGGTCGACCGTCGCAAGCGGCGGGCCGCGCTCACAGAACTCGTCGAGGAACTCGAACGGATCCACGGCCCGGCCGACCCTGACGACGTCGCCCGCTGGCGCGAGGCGCTCCAGTCCGCGAAAGCCGAGCGAGCCGAGTTGTGAACCTGGTCCTGGATGCAGAGGCGTTCTCTGTTGTTGCTCGTTCTCTGGGCAAGGCTCCCGCGGTCACACGCATCACGAACGCGCTGAGAGCCGCCCTGGACGAAGGTGACGACGTGTTGGTGCCGGCCGCCGTGTTGGCGGAGTCGTATCGGGGCGGCGGGCACGATCAGGCCGCCGATGCGTGTCTCGGCCGGTTCCCCGCCTTCGTCGTCGTCGATACCGATCGCTCGATGGCCCGCGAGATCGGACACCTGCTGGCCCGTGCCGGGCTCGGATCGGCCGATCACGTGGACGCCGCCGTTGTCGCTGTCGCCGCGCAGGCGGGAGGCGGCCTGATCGCAACCGGTGATCCCGACGACATGTCGGTTCTCGCAGCGGGGCTGGCCAACGTGCGGGTCAAACGACTGGATTGACCCCGCTGGTGCGGGATCACCCACACGGTGCGGCCGCCGGCGGCGCAATCAGTCCCTGGTCAAGAACTCGTGCACGACCGGCTCCCAGGCCTCGCGCTGCTCGATCATCACCCAGTGCCCACAGTTGGGGAAGACGTGCACCTCGACGTCGGGGATGGTGCGCATCGGCAGCAGGGCCATGTCGACCGGGCTGACCCGGTCGTCGCGACCCCAGGTGATCAGCGTCTTGGCCTTGATCCGGTGCAGGTCGGCCCACAGCGGTCGCTTCTCGCTCTTGTCCTGCATCGCCAGGCCGAACTCCATGGCGGCGCGGGAGTACATCAGGCGGGCACTGGCCAACGTGTCCGGTTCGGTCGCCTGCTCCCAGCGGTCCTCGCGCATCTGGTCGGTGACGGTGGCGGGGTCGAAGACCATCGACTGCAGCCACGCCTCGAGTCGCTCGCGGGTCGGTTGCTCGGTGAAGTCCTGCAACAGCTTGATGCCCTCGCCCGGTGCGGGGCTGAGGATGTTGCGGCCGATGCCGCCGACGGTCACGAGCCGACGAACCCGGTCGGGTTGGGCGATGGCGAACTGTGCGCCGATCATCCCGCCCATCGAGTTGCCGATGATGTCGACGCTCGGCAACCCCAGGGCGTCGAGGAACCTCCCGACGGCCGGCATCCCCGCGAGCATCGGGTGCTGGTCGGTCGGGTCGCTGACGCCGAATCCGGGGAGTTCGAGCACCAGGCAGCGGAACGATCCGGCGAACGCCGCCAGGTTGGCCCCGAAGTTGCGCCACCCGGTCACCCCGGGGCCCGAACCATGGATCATCAGCAGGGGCTGGCCCTGGCCCACGTCGTAGTAGCGCAGGACCCCCGCGTCGGTGGACAGTTCACGCAGGTCGGCCTCAGTGCTCACCGACCGGACGCTACTCCGCGGCCTCCGCGGACGCTCGCGAACTCATACCCCAGGGCCATGCTCATTCTCCTGCGGGGCGAGCAGCAGGTGTCTAGCGTGACAAGTGGAGAACTACCCGGGGGGGACGGAACTCGCATGAACATTGACAACTCGGTGCGTCACCGACACGCAAAGCCTGCTCGCACGGCCCTGGTCGGGGAATCTGAGGCCCGCAGGGTCGAGGCGGAATTCCGCACGACCCAGGCGC
>JBFIDC010000238.1:0-5188 GCA_041581495.1 Nocardioides sp.
CGACGACCTGCCCCTGGGCGAACTGCGCGGACACGTCGCCCTGGTCACCCAGGAGCACCACGTCTTCGTCGGCACGATCCGCGAGAACCTGGCTCTCGCGGCTCCCCCCGGCGCCACCGATGACGACATCCGCACGGCACTGAACGCGGTCGACGCCTTGCCGTGGGTCGAGGCGCTTCCTGAGGGGCTCGACACGGTCATCGGGTCCGGTGGTCGCACGCTGAGCGACGCGCAGGCCCAACAGGTGGCGCTGGCGCGACTCGTGCTCGCCGACCCACACACCCTGGTTCTCGACGAGGCCACCTCACTGATCGACCCGCGCGCAGCGCGACACCTCGAACGATCGCTGGCCGCGGTGCTCGAAGGGCGCACCGTCATCGCGATCGCGCATCGCCTCTTCTCCGCCCACGATGCCGACCGGGTCGCGGTGGTCGAGGACGGCGTGATCTCCGAGCTCGGCTCGCATGACGCGCTGGTCAACGAAGGCGGCTCCTATGCCGCGCTGTGGGAGAGCTGGCACGGCCGCGGCTGATCGGCCCCCGTCAGCGCCGCGCCACCTCGAGGTGGACAGGTCCTTGCCATGTCCCCCGTTGTAGAACACAATGCCGATTGTGTACAACAAGATGTGGGGGCGCCACAGCGACGTGGACTCCGCAGTCGATCGGATCCTCGACGCGGCGGGCCTCACCTTCGCCGAACTCGGCGTGGCCAAGGCCAAGATGGTCGACGTCGCCGGCGCCGCAGGCTGTTCCCGCGGGACGTTGTATCGCTACTTCCCCAACCAGGATGCTCTCCACCTGGCCTTCGTGCACCGAGCCACCCTGCGCATCGCCCGCCGGATCGCCGCCGACCAGGCCGCGGTGCCGGCGCCCTCGTTGACCGAGGCCTTCACCGAGCGGATCCTCGCGGGCATCGACGCGGTGCGTTCGGATCCCCTGCTGGCGATCTGGTTCGAGCCGGAGAATATGGCGGTCCCCATCATGCTCAGCCAGAACTCCGAACTGCTGCGAGACATCGCCGCCGACAGTTTCGGCCAGTTCAGCCCGGACCCCCTGGTGCAACAGGAGATCCAACGACGCGGCGAGTGGCTGCTGCGCTCAATCGTTTCGCTGCTCGCCATGCCCGGCGCCGACCAGGCGGCCGAGCGCCACATGATCGAGTCCTATCTCGTGCCTGTCCTACTCGCAGAACTCCCCACCTCGAAAGTTGATCAATGACTGCCAGCACCCACCCTGACCTCACCAAGATCGACCTCACCGATGCGTCGGTGTGGGAGCAGGGAACACCGCACGAGTGGCTCGACATCCTGCGGTCCGAGGATCCGGTTCACTGGCACCCCGAGAGCGACGGTCAGGGCTTCTGGGCGCTGACCCGGCACGCGGATGTCCACCAGGTCTCGACCTCGCCGGGCCAGTTCTCCAGCTATGCCCAGGGACCACTGCGACTCGACCCGGCACCGGACAGTCTCGAACAGATGCGGATGATCATCATCGGCATGGATCCGCCTGATCACCGAACCTTCCGCGGCCTGGTCTCCAAGGCCTTCACCCCCAAGACGATGTCGGATCTCGCGGATTCGCTGCGCGCCGAGACCGCTCGGGTGGTGGGTGAGTTGCGCGAGAAGAACAACTGCGAGTTCGTCACCGAGGTGGCCGCGCGGATCCCGATGTGGTCGATCAGCGAACTCATGGGAGTGCCCGAGGCGGACCGTCACCGGCTCTATGAGCTGAGCCACGCACTCATCGACGACCAGGACCCGGAGGTTGCCCCGACGCCCGAGACGTCGATGGAGGCCTCGGTCGAGATCTTCGGCTATGCCAGCGAGATGGCTATCCGCGAGCGCGCGAACCCGTCGGGGAGCCTGACCAGCCTGCTGCTCGAGGCCGAGGTCGACGGCCGCAAGCTCACCGACTTCGAGTTCACTCTCTTCTTCATGTTCCTGATCGTCGCCGGCAACGAGACCACCCGCACCGCCAGCTCGCATGGACTCCTGACCCTGCTCGATCACCCCGACGCGATGCAGCGCCTGGTTCAGGACCCGTCGCTGATGCCGGGCGCGGTCGAGGAGATCCTGCGCTGGGAGCCGCCCATCCATCACTTCCGCCGAACCGCCACCGCCGATCTCGACCTGGGCGGCAAGCGGATCGCCGCGGGCGACAAGGTGCTGATGTGGTACCCGGGGTCGAACCGCGACCCGGCGGTCTTCGAGGACCCACACACGTTCCGGATCGACCGCACTCCCAACGCCCAGCAGTCCTTCGGCATCGGCGAGCACTTCTGCCTGGGGGCGAACCTGGCCCGGCTCTCGCTGCGCCTACTGTTCACCGAGCTCCTCGGGACCGTGGAGAATATCCAGCTCGCGGCCCCGCCGCGTCGCTTGCACTCGAACCTGATCAATGGCATCAAGGAAATGCAGATCACCTACGACGTCCGGGAGCGGTGAACCAGCATCTGTCTAGTCCGCCGGCCGCACGCGGCACGCGAACTCGCATAGGTTCAAGCAACCGGACCAACTGGCCGAGGAGGCCTTGATGAACACGCGACGCGCACGACTCGGTTCCGTTGTGGCGGCCGGGTGGCTGTCTGCAACGGGGGTCGCGATGGTGGCGCTGGCCGCGCCCGCGCACGCCGACCTCACCACCGACACCGCCAACTGCCAGGGCACCGTGGTCGTCACCGGTGAGGACACCAACACCACGCTGACCCAGGACACGAACCAGGCCACCGTCGATGCGACCGGCTCCTACTCCGGCACCGGCAGTGTCTACGGCGGCCAAGGCAGCGAGGAGCGCTCCTATTCGGGTGCGGCCAAGATCGATCTGCCGCCGCCGCTGCCGGACTTCGGGCCCAGCGAGTGGACGTGGGCCAACGACGCCAGTACGACGTACGCGACGACCGAACCCAAGACGGGCACCTACGACCTGCCCGGCTTCATCCCGCGCGGGTTCTATGTGCCGCTGGTCGCCACCCACGCAGAGAAGGGCACCGTCGTGTGCGCCTATGAAGGCGAGATCAAGGTCGCCGGAAGCTTCACCGACAGCCCGATCTCGATCGGCGCCGCCATCGGCACCATCGTCTTCGGCGGCCTGGCCACCGCGTCCGGCTTGGCACGCAAGAAGGGAGTGTGACCATGCGCGGTCACGCCGTACTCGGAGTGTTCTCCGGCCTGTTCTTCGGAGTGTTCCTCGCCGTCACGCTGGTCCTGGGGGGTGTGCTCCCGCTCAACAGCGTGCTGGTGACGATCATGCCGGTGCTCGGCATCGCCTATGGCCTGCTGATGGCCAAGATGGCGCCGTTCGGCAGGCGCAGGGCCGAGGCGACCAGCGAAGCCGAGCCAGGCAACTGACCTCGGTCGCCGGTCAGTCCTGGTCCGGGAGCCCGGTGATCCGCACGCCCGAGTGCGCCTTGTACTTGCGGTTGATCGAGATCAGCACGGCGGTGAAAGGCTCGAGCTGACGCGCCAGGCGCAACTTGCCCGCACTGATTCCCTCGCGCCCGGTGACGGCCCGGGCCAGGTCCATGGCGATCTGCTTGCCCTCATCGGAGTCGCCGACACAGAGCACGTCCTCGTCGAGGAACTCGTCCTCGCTCCAGAGCCCCACGGCCGAGACGTTGTGGAACGCTCCGACCACGGTGGCCTCGGGCGCGAGGCGTTGAGCTGACTCGGCGGCCGAGCCTTCGCCACCGTCGACCACCAAGCCGTAGGCGCCGCGCTTGTCGAACCCGAGCGGGTTGACGCACGAGATGACCGTCTTGCCGGCCAGCGGCAGCGAGGCAACCAACTCGTCGTGGCCGTCGTAGGGCACCGCGAGGAGTACGACGTCGGCCTGACCGCAGGCATCGACGTTGGCCGCGCCGCTGACCTCACCGGCCCCGGACAGGCCCTCCAAACGCGCTGCCACCTCATCGGCCACGGGTTCGGCACGTTCGGCCGACCGGGAGCCGATGATGACGTCGTGACCATGCCTGGCGAACCGGTACCCCAGGCCCTTGCCCTGTGGTCCAGTCCCGCCGATGACCGCGATTCGCTGCTTCGTCACGCCTGATTCCTCCATCTGAGACCACTTGGGGGCAGACCGGCCAGGGCCCGCCTGTGGATGATTGCACGGAGAGTCGGCGTGACCTGGCCAAGGGTGGGAGAGTTACTCCCTGTAGTGGGAGCCCATGCACCAGGACGAGAGTGATGGCGAGACAGATCCGGGGGGACATCCAGGGATTGCGCGCGGTCGCAGTCGCTGTGGTGATCGCTGCCCACGCGGGCGTCGTCCTCCTGCCCGGCGGCTTCGTCGGAGTCGACGTCTTCTTCGTGGTGTCCGGCTATCTGATCTCCAGCCTCCTCTACCGAGAGGTCCTGATCACCGGCGAGGTCTCGATCGGCCAGTTCTGGGCGAGGCGGGCCCGGCGCATCCTGCCTGCCGCCACCCTGGTCACGGTGGTCACCGTGCTGGCCTCGTTGGCCTACATGAGCCTCATCGACGCCCGACAGACGGTCGTGGACGCCACCTGGGCCTCGGTGTTCGCCGCCAACATCCACTTCGCCCAGGAGGGCGTGTCCTACTTCGCCTCGGACATCAGCCACTCACCGTTCCAGCACTACTGGTCGCTGGCGGTCGAGGAGCAGTTCTATCTGGTCTGGCCGCTGATGCTCTTCGGTGTCCTGATGCTCACCAGGCTGGCAACGGGCCGCAATCCGCAACGACTGCCTCGCGCCACGGTCGCCGTGCTGCTGGTCGTGGTCATCGTGGTCTCGCTGGGCTGGTCCATCCACCAGACCGTCGCCTCGCCCACCACGGCCTACTTCTCCACCTTCACCCGCGCCTGGGAACTCGGCATCGGGGCGTTGATCGCCCTGGTTCCGACCTCGGCCATCAAGCGTCTCCCCCGCCGCGACCTTGAGGCGATGGCGGCGATCGGCGCGGCCGCGGTGATCACCGCCTGCCTGGTGATCACCTCCGCGACGCCGTTCCCCGGCATCGCGGCGATCCTGCCGGTCGGAGGCACCGCCCTGCTGTTGCTGGCGGGCCACGCCCACGGCGTCACCGCGGTGGGCCGGGTGCTCTCGACCGAACCGTTCCGGATCGTCGGCGACTGGTCTTATTCGCTCTACCTGTGGCACTGGCCGTGCCTGGTCATCCCGCAGGCCGCCCTGGGCCGGACGCTGTCGGCGTTCGAGGCCGCCCTGGCGATC
>JBFIDC010000239.1:0-5146 GCA_041581495.1 Nocardioides sp.
CTGCTGGTGACGATCACCTGCTTCACCGACATCCTGGGCAACCGGATGAACCTCTACGACACGGTCGCGTGGTTCGACGACTGGATGCACTTCATGAACACCGGCCTCCTGGCCGCGGCGTTCGTCCTGCTCACGCTGCCGGCAACGAGCAGTCTGGGCAGAACCATCGAGCGGTCACTGGCCTTCGGGGCCACCGCCGCCATCGCCTGGGAGATCGCGGAGTACTTCGCATTCATCTCCGGATCCTCCGAGCGACGCTTCGCCTACGCCGACACCCTCGGTGACCTGGCCCTGGGAACCCTGGGTGCCGTCGTCGCGGCCGGCCTGGTGCATCAGTACCGGCGCCAGAACGCCCAAGACGACCTCCGGTGAGGAATCCCGTGGCGTCGACCCGGGTTACCGCACCATGACATCTCAATCCGCGGTCCCGCTCGACCTCATCCTGGCAACGCCCGACGGCGCCCCGGTGAAGTTGGGGGAGCACCTTGACCAGAAGTTCACCGCGGTGCAGTTGGTTCGCTACTTCGGCTGCCTGCCCTGCCAGGAGTGGCTGGTCGACCTGAACGCGGTGAGCGGCACACTGGCAGAGCACGGCGCCGGCGCGATCGCGATCGGCGGCTCCGCGGACTACCAGGCCACCTATCTGCGTGAGGAGCGCGGCGTCAAGATCCCGCTGCTGCTCGACCCCGAACAGGCCTTCCGGCAACACGTCGAGGGCGCGGCCAAGCCGCTGGGCTGGGGGATGGCCAACCCCAAGGGCGCTGCGGCGTACGTCGGCTCGCTGGCCAAGGGCTTCCGCCCGCAGAAGATCACCCGCGACACCGTCCGTAGCCCCGGCGTGGTCATCCTCGACCAGTCAGGCGCGGTGGTGTGGAGCTACATCGGCACCCGCATCGGCGACTACCCGCCGGTGCCCGACGTGCTGGCCGCGGTGGCCCGACTCGGCTGATCGCTGATCGGGACCATGGGGCAGGGTGCTCAATCCCTGCCCCATGGCTCTCGGGATCGTTCTGCGTCGCAGGGGGGATGGACACAGAACGCCTTCCGCTACTCGGGCTTGGGGGCTCCCGGGTGACGGAGGTTCTCAGCCGGCTCTCTGCCGGACACGGTGTGGGTTCGGGTGGCGGGCTCGGCTCTCGGGCGTGGTGATGCACTCGGCTCGCTGCTCGATGCCGTCGGCCATCAGGGCTCCGGCGTTGGGGTCGGCCCCGTCGAGGAAGGCGACGCCGGCCGAAGCGCCGTGCGGAGACAGATCGGCCTGCAGTGCGTGTGCGAACTCCTCGATGCCCGCCAGCGACATCGCGTACGGCGTCGACTCGCCGAGGATCGTCAACGCAGCGGGGGAGGTGACCAGCACGATGTGCCCCCGGTGAGCGATCACCTGTGGGAGTGCGGCGTGCACGGTGCGGTGGACGCCGAGCAGGTTGACCTTCAGCACGCGCTCGAAGGTCTCTGCGTCCGAGACGGGCTCGGTCGGGGACTGGTGGGGGGTGATGGTGGCATTGGCGACGAGGACGTCGAGGTGACCGAGGCGGGCCACAGTATCGGCCACGACCCGCTCCATCGCCTCGGCGTCGGTGAGGTCGGCGGCGATCCCCAGCGCGCGTCCGCCCAGGCGGGTGGCGGCCGCGACGGTGGCGGTGGGCTCCAGGTCCACGAGCACGACGCGTGCACCCCGGGCATAGAGGTGCGTGGCGGTCTCGAAGCCGATCCCGCGGGCGGCTCCGGTGACCAGGGCGACCCTGTCGTGCAGGTCGATGGTCGGCATCAGAGCGCCGACTCGGAGCAGGGGGTGGTCACGGGAAACAAAAATATACGGTTCTCCCACAGCAGGGAAACAGGCAGGAGCCTAGGTTTCCAGCGGCTGGGTGGGCGCTGGCACACTCGATAGATGGACGCCAAGATCACCAAAGACATCGCGATCGTGGCCGACCGGATGCTTGAGAACGAGGATGCGGTCGTCCGCGACATGGACGCCGCAGTCCGCGAACTGGTGCCTGCCCTCTATGCCGACGCCGCCATCGCCAGCGAGTGCAGCGCCAGCAACCGGGCCAATCTGCGCCGCTATCTCACCATCGCCAGGCAGGCGGATCAGCCGCCGCCGGTCGAGGTGCCACCGGAGGCCCTCGACATCGCCCGCACCGTGGTTCGCCGCGGCATCGAGGTTCCCGCGGTCTTCCAGGGATACCGGGCCGGGCAGCAGGTGGTGTGCCAGCGCTGGATGCAGGCGGTCGTCTCCGAGATCGAGCCGGGGTCTGACGTGGGTCCCGTCCTCGAGCGTTCGCTGACCCTGCTGTTCGGCTATGTCGACGACGTTCTCGCCCAGGTGGTCGCCGAGGCGCAGCGCGAACGCGACCAGGTCGTCTCCGGGGAACTCGCGCGTCGCGCGGAGACGATGCGGTTGATCCTCGCCGACGCGCCACTGACCGAGGCCGATGCGAGTCGCCGTCTCGGCTATGAGTTGGCGCGCTCCCACACCGCGGTGGTGTTGTGGGCGGAGTCTGCCGTGCCGCCGGAGGACCTGGAAAAGGGGGCCCGGGCGCTGGCCGGGGCCGGCGGCGACCCGAGTCCGCTGACGATGTCTGCGGGGGTCTCGACCCTGTGGGTCTGGATCGGCACCACGACACCTCCCTCGCTCGACGACCTGCGCAAGGCCCTGGTCGCCACGCCGGAGTCGGTGCGGGCCGCTGTGGGGCCCACCGAGCGGGGCATGGAGGGATTCCGCCGCTCCCACGACGCGGCCGTGGGGGTGCACCGACTGCTGGCCGGGCAGGTCGAGGGCGAGAGGTTCGCGACGTACGCCGAACTCGAGGTCACCGCCCTGGCCGCCCGTGACGAGCACCGTGCGGCCGAGTTCATCGCCGCCACGTTGGGGCCGCTTGCCGCCGATGAACCCAACGCCGCGCGGCTGCGGGAGACCCTGCGGGTCTTCCTCGAGGAGGCCGACAACGCGCCGCGCGCGGCGGTCCGGTTGCACACGCACCGCAACACCGTCCTGCAGCGCGTCGCCCGGGCCACCGACTTGCTCGGCCACGACGTGGGGGAGCGCCGCCTCGCGCTCTCGCTCGCCCTCGAACTCACCCACCGACTCGGGCCCCGGGTGCTCCTGCGCGCCAGTTGAGCCACGGCCCTTGACGGGCGTCTTCGCTCGGTCTAACGTACAACCAAATGGTTGTAGAAACTGAACTCAGTGATGCCGAGGTCGACCGGATCTTCCGAGCCCTGGCCGACGCGACGCGCCGCGACATCGTCCGCCGAACCCTGGTCGCCCAGGAGTCGGTCTCTCGTCTCGCGCAGGACTACGAGATGTCGTTCGCCGCGGTGCAGAAGCACGTGGCCGTCTTGGAGAGGGCGGGACTGGTGACCAAGGAACCGCACGGCCGCGAGCGACTCATCCGCGGCAACCCCGCTGTCATCCAGCGCGCCCAGGCGCTGCTGGATACCTATGAGGAGATCTGGCGTTCGCGGATCGACCGCCTCGATGCCCTGCTCGACGAAGACCCAACTGATCGGCCCAACTGATCACCCCAACTGATCGGCAAACCGGAAGGAAAGCCAAATGCCCATCACCGCCGTCCACAAGGACCCCGAAGCCCTGACCATGACCGTGGTCGCCGACTTCACGGCCTCGCTCACCCGACTGTGGGACGCCTACAGCGACCCGCGCCAGATCGAGAAGTTCTGGGGCCCGCCGAGTTATCCGGCCACCTTCACTCGGCACGACATGTGCGTGGGCGGCCGCTCCGAGTACGTGATGAGCCCCCAAGCCTTCGACGGCGCGGGGTCCGACGGTGAGGTGTCGCGCGGCTACTGGGAGTTCATCGACGTCAAGGCGCCGCACTCCTTCGAGGTCCGCGACGGCTTCGCCCTGCCGGACGGCACCCCCAACGCCGAGATGCCCTCGATGCGGATGGTCTTCACCTTCGAGGAGACTCCCGACGGTTCGCGGCTGACCACCACCACCTACTTCAACGCCATCGCCGAACTCGAGCAACTGATCGAGATGGGGATGGAGGACGGCATGCGCGAGGCGATGGGCCAGATCGACGCGGTGCTCGCCGATCTGCGTTCCTTCGCCGCCGACCTCCCGGCCGCCGCCCAGATCCTCAGCGACACCCAGGTTCGCGTCGCCCGCGTCATCAGGGGCAGCGTCCAACAGGTCTGGGATGCCCACCACAGCGCCGACCTGCTCCCGAAGTGGCTGCTCGGACCCGACGGCTGGTCGATGACCACCTGTGAGGTCGGCGCCGCCGTAGGTGAGACCTACCGCTGGATCTGGACCCAAGACGGCGCCGACGTGTCGTTCGGCTCCTCCGGGGAGGTTCTGGAGATGAACCCGCCGTTCCGTTCGGTGACCACCGAGTCTATGGCCGGCGACGGCATCCCCGAGGGTGCTCCGGGCACCACCAACGAGATGACCCTGACCCCCGTCGACGGCGGCACCTTGTTGTCGGTGCTCATCACCTACCCGAACGCCGAGATCCGCGACATCGTGCTGGGGACCGGGATGGTCGGCGGGATGGAGGCGTCGTACGCACGGTTGGAGCGTGAAGTGCTGGGCGGCTAGAGGGCCGGTCGCTGCAGCCTCCAGATGCGCACACCCGTAACCCCGGCCGCGGCCTGTTCGTTGGGGGGTCACCGAGGGAATTCGACCGGCCCACAAGGCCGACTAAGGTGACTTCAAGGTGAACATGTTCCGGCGACGGGTGGCCGGGGGCGCAAGTCTTGCGCTCAGTGCCAGCCTCCTCCTCATTCCTTTCCAGACCGGAGGAGTCGCCCAAGCCGCGACTCCGAGCGAGTTCACGATGGCCGCACCGGCCTCGGCGGGCACCGCTCCGGTCACCCAGAAGAAGACGTGGACCGGCGTGCTGCCCAGCACGGGCGCCGCAGACCCGTCGGCGTGTATCGAGGGTGGCAACTGCGACTCGGCCACGATGCACCTGACCATCCCGGCCAACTTCTGGAAGAAGAACACGGGGTCGCTGGTCGCCGAGATCCACTGGGAGACCACCGGCGCCGACCTCGACTTCTTTATCTACAACTCCGACGGCAAAGAGGTCGCGAGCTCCGCCAGCGGCGGCGGCACCTCGGAGAGCGCGCCGCTTGGTCAGCTTCCACCGGGTGACTACACGCTGACGACCACCAG
>JBFIDC010000240.1:0-5140 GCA_041581495.1 Nocardioides sp.
GCCGCCTTAGCACTGAGGAACGGCCCCTTGCGGGTCCGGTCAAGCAGCGGGAGGAGCAGGTTGTCGCGCACCGAGTGGTCCAGGACCAGTCCTTGCGCCCGGCGGTCCTCGGGGATCAGCGCAAGCCCGTGGGCGATGGCCTGCTGGGGGCTCGAGATCGTCGCCTTCTTGCCGCGCAGGATAATCTCACCGGAGTCGAGCTTGTCGATCCCGAACAGGGTCCGGGCCAGCTCGGAGCGACCGCTGCCCATCAGACCGGCGATCCCGAGGATCTCGCCGGGGCGCAACGTGAACGAGACGTCGTTGACGCGGTCCCCGGCGTTCAGGTGGCGGGCCTCGAGAAGGGGTTCCACCTCGGTCTCGTGCCCGCGGTGACGGTAGGTGAGCTGACCCTCGATCTTCTTGCCGACGATGCCCTCGACGATCTGCTCGGGGGTGACGTCGACGAGCTTCTCGGTCAGCAGCCGGCGACCGTCCCGCAGGATCGTGATCCGGTCGGCGATCCGATAGACCTCGTCCATCCGGTGAGAGATGTAGATGATGGAGATGCCCCGTGCCTTCAGCCGCTCCACCAGGGCGAACAACGCCTCGGTCTCGTGCTTGGCGAGGCTGGCCGTGGGCTCGTCCATGATCAGCACTCGGGCGTCCTGCCCCAGCGCCTTCGCGATCTCGGTGAGTTGCCAGTAGGCCGTGCCGAGCTCCCCGACCACCGCCTTCGGGTCGACCTCCACCTCCATGTCGGCGAAGACCGCCCGCGACCGAATTACGGCTTCGCGGTCGCTGATCAGTCCCCCGCGACCCAGCGGTTCCGCGGCGAGGAAGATGTTCTGGGCGACGGTGAGACTGGGAACCAGGCTGAACTCCTGGAAGACCATGCCGATGCCCGCGGCCCGCGCCTCGTGGATCGAAGTGAGCTGCACAGGTTCACCGTCGATGAGGATCGAGCCCTCATCCATGGAGTAGACGCCCTGCAGGATCTTCATCAGCGTCGACTTGCCGGCACCGTTCCCGCCGGCCAGGGCATGCACCTCACCTTTGGTGACCTCGAAGTCGACGTCACTGAGCACCGTGACTCCGTTGAACGCCTTGTGAACTCCAAGCATCTGCACTGCAGCGGATCGGTTCATCACGTCATCTCCGTTCTGCCGCCGGCCGGCGGGTTGCCCCCCCCGCCGTGGCAGTCAGCGTCAGTTGGCGAACGAGTCAGCCAGGTCGGCCGGGGGGTCCTCGTGGTAGACCTGCTTCCAGGCCTCCAGGACGTTGTCGTGCTGCACAGGCAGCGCGCTGAGCGCCACGTAGGCCGGCTGCTCCTTGCCGAGCAGGGCCCCGGCGGCGAGCAGGGCCTCGGTCACGCCCTGGTCGAAAGGCCGCTGAGCGCCCAACCCGACGACCAGTTCACCCTTGGCCAGCGCGATGGCCACGTTGGTGCCGAGATCCTGGGTTGCGAGCACCAGGTCCGTCCGACCCGATGCGCGGGCGGCCGCCATGACGCCTTCGGCCGGCACGTCCCAGACGGCCCAGATACCGGCGAGGTCGGGGTTCCCCGTCATCATCGCGTTGGCGGCTCCCTGCGCGTCACCGGCGAAGTCCGGTCCGGCGATGCCCTTCTCGTCAACGATCGTGATGTCCGGGTAGTCGGACTCGATGGTGGTCTTGAATCCGTCGTAGCGCTGCTTGGTCACGAAGAAGTCGGCTTCGTGGAAGATCACACCGATCTCACCCTTGCCACCGAGCGCCTTGGCCATCAGGTGTGCGGAGACCACGCCGTTGCCGTAGTTGTCGGCGGAGACGACGGAGACGTAGTCCTTCCCCGCCTCGAGGCCCTGCGGCACGTTGTCCATGAAGACGAGCTTGGTGCCTGCGTCCGCTGCGGCCTTGAAAGCCGAGGCGGTCGCCACTGGATCCGTCGGGATCGACACGACGATGTCGGGCTTCTTGACCATCACGGTCTCGAGGTCGGACACCTGCTTGTCGGGCTTGAAATTCGCGTCCGTCACTGCAACGACCTCGATGCCGAGCTTGGCGAACTGGTCCTGCAGACCGGCGATCTGCGCGTTCGCCCAGTCGTTGCCGCCGTAGTGCATGACGATCGCCGCAGTTGCGTTCATCGCCTTCACCTCAGCGATCTCGGCGTCGGTGAGGGCGGCGACGTCAGCCGACTCGGCCGTCTCGCCGTTGGGGCCCTTGCTGAGGACCTTGCCCTCCATCGCGGCCAGCGCCTCGTCGACCTGCTTCGACACGCCGGGGTCCTCCCCTGACGAGGACGTCGTGGCTGCGCTGCACCCCGCGGAGGCGAGCGCAAGTGCGAACGCGGCCAGGGCGACGGTGTACCGGGACTTGCTCTTCATCGGGATTCTCCAGGTTGATTGCGGAGGTCTGCAGCGCCGGAAGTGGCGAGCAGTCGGTCTAGAAAGGTCTTGCTGTGTGCTGCGGCGTCCCGGGGATCGCCGTCGTAGGAGTCCAGCTCGACGACCAACCAGCCGTCGTAGCCACTCTCGACGAGGGCGGCGTGGACATCGGCGAAGTCGATCTGACCCACGCCGAGTGGCAGGAACTCCAGTGGGTCGCGCCGGAGGTCCTTGAGGTGCACGTGACGGAGGCGATCCGGGTAACGCCGGATCAGCGCAGCAGGGTCCCCTCCCCCCGCCGCCAGGTGGGCGGTGTCGGGGCAGAACCCGATCCGCGTCAGCGCCATGAGGCGGTCCAGGTCCGCCGGGCTCTCCACGATGGTGGTCAGGTGCGGGTGGTAGCAGGCAGCGAGGCCATGGGCGGCCGCGATGTCGGTGACCGCGTCGAGGGCTGCGCCGAGCCGCTCGTAGTCCTCGTCCATCGTGCCCGAGGCCCGACGTGCTCCCCCACCGACGACCAGGTTGGCGGCGCCGAACTGTTGGGCGAGCTCCGCGGCTCGGGTGACCCGGTGGAGCTCGTCGGGGAGGATCTCGTCGTAGATGAAGTTACCCCCGGTGTAGACGCTGACGAGCTCGACACCGGCGTCCTCCAGCATCTTGGTCAGCTCCTGAGGGCGAGTGGCGTAGTCCGCAACGTTGCCGTCGAACATCTCGACGCCCTCATAGCCGAGCGACCCGATCTCCGCGATCGCGCGATCCATCGGTCCGTTCACCCGGTAGAAGAGGTCCTTGACGCTGGTGACCCCGACCGAATCGCCGACGACACCTCCCCACGTGATGGTGTGGTAGCCGAGTCGCATTCGCTTGCCTCCCTGGGCTGCCGTAGTGGCAGTAGTCACACGTTATGCCCGTGTCGTGCGAAAGTCAACGCCGAAGGTGCTTATGTATGATCGAGGTCAACGAAAGGGGCTGACATGCAGCGACCGCACGCGATCATGGCGTTGCCGGCGGACCACATCGACTCGCTCGTGAGCGTCCTGGATGCCGTTCGCAGCGCGTCGGCGACGACGCGTCCGGAAATCGCCCGGCTTACGGGGCTGGGACGAAACGTTGTGAGCGATCGTGCGGGGCAGCTCGTAGCGGCGGGATTGCTCGCCGAAGGCGAGCTGGGGCGTTCCACGGGCGGTCGGGCACCCCGGAAACTGCGTTTCCGCTCCGAAGCCGGCGTAGTTCTCGTGGCCGAACTGGGGGCCACCAGCATCGACGTGGCCGCCTCCGATCTCGCGGGCAACCTGTCCCACTGCCACGAGGAACCCGCGGACGTCACGAGCGGACCCGACGTGGTGCTTTCCCGGGTCGCGGAGCTCTTCGACGAGATCCTCGCCCAGATCCCACCGGGAACGAACGTGTGGGGCATCGGCCTGGGACTGCCGGGCCCGGTGGAGTTCGAGACGAGCACTCCCGTCTCGCCCCCGATCATGCCCGGCTGGGACGGCTACGACGTCCGCGGCTTCTTCGGCTCACGGTTCCAGGTCCCCGTCTGGGTGGACAACGACGTCAACGTGATGGCGCTCGGGGAGCTACGTGGCGGGACCGCAACCGGGCACCGGGACTTCGTCTTCGTCAAGGTGGGCACCGGCATCGGGGCCGGCCTGGTCTCCAGGGGCGAGCTGCACCGCGGTGCCCAGGGCTGTGCCGGCGACATAGGCCACGCCGCGGTCGGCACCAGCGACGTCCTGTGTCGCTGCGGTCAACACGGTTGTCTGGAGGCTCTGGCGGGTGGTTACGCCCTGGCCCGCGACGGCCTCGGGCTCGCGCGGGCTGGGACGAGCGCCCTCCTCTCGCAGGCTCTCTCAGACGGTCGCGAGGTCTCCGCCCAGACCGTGATCTGGGCAGCCCAGCACGGCGACCCCGCCGCCCGGGAGCTGGTAGTGGCCTCGGCACGGTTGCTGGGCGAGTCGTTGGCGCGGCTGGTGAACTTCTTCAACCCCTCACTGATCTTGATCGGCGGCGGGGTCGCCTCGGCCGGCGACATGTACCTCGCCGAGGTCCGTCAGAGTGTGATCGCACGATCCCTGCCGCTCGCGACCCGATCCCTGCAGATTGCCCGGTCTCCGCTCGGGGACCGCGCCGGCCTCCGAGGGGCCGCCTTCATGGTCGTCGACGAGCTGCTCTCACCCGAGCGACTTGCGGCGGCCGACGTCGCCGCCAGCTGACGACGGGCGACCGTCAGGCCCGCGTCCTACCTCGGCGCGTGCCAGTCGACCGGCCCGGTGCAGCGAAGTCGGAGGTTGGCGGAGTCGGTACCTTCACCGACATGGGAATCGTTCCGGAAGCTGGCGCGCGTGGGGATCGCCGAGTGCCTGAACGGCCTGTATGACGGGTCGCGCGGGCCGGAGAACCAGCGCCGGATAGGTCTAGCTCCGGCATCGTTGCGGCACCGCTGGTTTGGAGCTGGCGAGAAACACCACCCGCCCGGTGGCATCGCCGGGGCGAAGGTGCGGCCGGGTCGAGGACTTGCTCCACCGACAACGTGGCGAGCAGCGTCGCCGCGCTTTGGGCGTGCGCACGCGACCAGGTTCCCGCCCGGGTCGATAGGACACGCTTGTGGCGTCCGCGTCCTTGTGCACCCCATCTGGCAAGCCATCTCGATCACCGTCTTTCCACCGCCCGTGCTCGTGACCCTGGGGCTGCGGTGGCGTCCGCCCTTTACGGCAAGGCGAAGCGTGGTCCATCGCGTCCATGGGTGGACATCCTGATCCACGGGCGTCCAGCATTGTTCAAGCCCGTCC
>JBFIDC010000241.1:0-5135 GCA_041581495.1 Nocardioides sp.
CCGGTGAAACTCATGCTTCCCGGCTGAAGTTTTCGCGGGTGAGCGTGAGAATCACCGGGTACCCGGTGAAACTCACTGCGCCCGAAGGCTCCCCAACTCATGCTCCACATTGGCCCTCGCAGCGGCTTCCCAGTGCTCGCGGGCATAGGCGGTGTGGAACAGCCGGGGCTTGTCGCTCAGGCCCTGGAGGACGGCGGCCCGACCGGCCTCGAAGGCGCTGTCGTCGAGGTGGGCGAACTCGGTGCGCACCGCCGCGACGTACTCCTCGTAGCGCTCCGGGGGCGCGGCCAGGATCGCCAGGTCGGCGTCGGAGAGCGCGCAGCCGTTGGCGTCGGAGTCGTCGGGGGTGTGGGTCTCGGTCATCCGCACCAACCGGGCCACCTCGGCCACCGCCTCCGCGGAGATCACGGACTCAAGGGATTCCTCGGCCCAGATCGCCGAGCGCTCCTCGGCGTCGCGCTCACCGTCATAGACGGCGTCGTGGAACCACGCCGCCAAGGTGACCGGGAGTTGCTCGAAGGCGGTGCCGGCCCGCGCCAACTCCTCCAACCGGGCGAAGACCTCGCCGAGGTGTCGGATGTCGTGGTAGCCCCGACGGGGGTCGGAGTAGGCGGCGACGAGTCGCTCGTGCAGATCCTCGTGCGCGGGCAGCGGCCAATTCTGGCTCGGTTCGGTTGCACTCGGCTCCACCGTCGACATCCAACCGCTATGGTCAGCAAGGTTCAAACGAGAACGTGTTCTACCTACAGGAGTAGAGATGGCTGCCAGCCCCGAAATGATCCGCCACACCATCGAGCAGTACGTCGCTCGAGTCGCCAACGGCACCACGGACGAGATCCTCGACCTGTTCGCCGAGGGCGCGACCGTGGAGGACCCCGTCGGCACCGACGTGCGGAGCAGCCCCGAGGCGCTGCGCGAGTTCTATGGCGCGCTCGAGGGCCTCGAACAGGTGGGGACTCTCCAGACGGTGCGGATCGCCGGCGGTCAGGCGGCGTTCCAGTTCGAGTTGATCACCAAGGCGGGGGAGCAGAACTTCACCCTCTCGCCCATCGACGTGATGACCTTCGACGACGACGCCAAGATCACCACCATGCGCGCCTTCTGGGGCAACGACGACATGGTGGTCAGCTGACCTCTGTCGAGGTCAGGCCTCGTAGGTGCGCAGCCAGATCGTGTGCGGCGAGGAGCGGAGTTTGTCGAGGGCCTGGGCCGAGATCGGCGCGGACGCGTCGGTGACCACGTAGCCCTGCTCACTGCGGGTGGCGAGGTACTGCCCCACCACGTTGTCGCCCTCTTCGGCCAGGTGGACGTTGAGTTCGGCCAGGACGCCCGGGATGTTGTGGTGCAGGTAGGCCAGGCGCACCCCGGAGACCAGCGCCGGGGGCTGGACCGCCGGCAGGTTGACCGAGAGAGCGGTGCTGCCCTCGCCGACGAAGTCGGCGAGTTTGCCGGCAACGAACCAGCCGATCTCCTCCTGTGCCTCCTGGGTGGAGCCCCCGACGTGCGGGGTGAGGATGACGTTGTCGAGGCCCTTGAGCACCGACTCGAACGGGTCGCCCTGGGCCTTGGGCTCGACCGGGAACACGTCGAGCGCGGCGCCGGCGATGTGACCGGACTCGAGGTGGCGGCGTAGGGCCACGTCGTCGACGACCAGGCCGCGAGCGGCGTTGATGAACAAGGCGCGGGGCTTCATCTGGGCGAACTGCTCCTCCCCGAAGAAGCCGGCGTTGCCGGGTCGCCCGTCGACGTGCAACGAGACGACGTCGGCCTCGGCGAGCAGCGCCTCCAACGTCGGCATCCGGCGGGCGTTGCCGTGCGCGAGTCGGTCGGCGGTGTCGAAGAAGATCACCCGCAGGCCGAGCGCCTCGGCCACGTTGGAGAGTTGGGTGCCGATGTTGCCGTAGCCGACGATGCCCAACGTGCGGCCGCGGATCTCATGGCTGCCGGCGGCGGACTTGTCCCAGATGCCGGCGTGCATCTTGGCGGTCTTCTCGGGCAGCCGCCGAGCCAGCGCGATGATCTCGCCGATGACCAGTTCGACGACGCTGCGGGTGTTGGAGAACGGCGCGTTGAAGACCGCCACGCCGTGCGTGGTCGCGGCCGGCAGATCGACCTGGTTGGTGCCGATGCAGAAGCAGCCGATGGCGATCAGATCAGTGGCGGCCTCGAGGACCCGCTCGGTGACCTTGGTGTTGGAGCGGATGCCGAGCATCTGGACGCCCGGGCCGCCGTCGGGGGCCAGTGCTGCGATCAGTTCGTCCTCGGAGAGGGAGCCGGCACGCAGTTCGACCTCGTGGCCGTGGCGTTCGAGGCTCTCCACGGCGAGCGGATGGATGTTCTCCAGCAGCAGGACCTTCACGACGACAGCCTAGGAGCCACCGGACGCGACCCCGAATCGGTGCCCCCTCTTCGCTGGCCGGATGGCCCCGGGACGTCGTCAGAAGTGAGGCCTGGGGCCCACGATCCTGATGACGTCCGGCGACCGCGGGCCGCGTCTGGGTCCCCGGCCCGGCTCAGCCAACACAGGCCGCGTGCCCCTCGAGGTAGGCGGCAACCAACCCGCCCAGGGTCGGGAGGTGGTAGCCGCCCTCCTGCACCACGACGGCGGGAAGGCCGGTGGAGCCGAGCAGGCGACCGGCCTCGCGATAGCCCTCGGTGGTGACCTGGAGGGGGCTCTCGGGGTCGTCGATGGCCGCGTCGACTCCGAGTGAGACGACCAGGGCGTCGCAGTCACGCACCCACGAGGCGAGGTCCGCGACGGTCTCGAGCCACACGTCGTCGCCGGTGCCCTCGGGCAGGGGGAGGTTGCGGGTGCCACCGGCACCGGGGCCGGCGCCGGTCTCCTCGGCGTAGCCGACCACGTGCGGGAACCAACCGGCCCCCGGGTCGACGTGCACCGAGCCGTAGAGGACATCGGCGCGGTTGTAGAAGATCGCCGCGGTCCCGTTGCCGTGGTGGGCATCGACGTCGATGATCCCGACTCGGCTCGCACCGCCCGAGCGCAGGACCTCGGCGGCGACGGCTGCGTTGTTGAGGTAGCAGGATCCGCCCATGCCGGCCGGGGTGGCGTGGTGGCCCGGGGGACGGCACAGCGCATAGGCCAAGGGGGCGCCGGAGGAGACGTGCTCGGCCGCCGCCGCGGCGCAGTCGGCCGCGGCGAGGGCGGCCGGCCAGGTCCCGGGCCCGATCAACGTCATCGTGTCGTAGGTGAATCTCCCGGCGTCGGCATGGACGGCCATCGCCGGACGAGCCGGGAGCCCGGCGGTCATCGCCTCGGTCGGGAACAGATACGGAACGACGCGGTCCTGGCCGACCAGTTCGGCATACGGCCCCGCGGCCCAGCGGTCGGCCGCGGTGCGCAGGTGCTTGAGCATCCCCGCGTCGTGCACGACCTGGAGGGCCGCGTGCTCGGTGCGCTCGGCCACCTCGACGGTGCGGAAGCCCGGAGCGGCCAGGGCGCCGAGGATGGTGTCGACCCGTTCGGCGACCTCCGTGCCGATCGTGGCAACGCCCACCCACACTTCGTTCCGGGGATCGTGGAGACGGGTCTGGGGCGACCAGAACACCGGGACCTGGTACTGACTCATGACTCAGTATCCACCGAGCGCCGGTTCCGGCAAGATGGCGACATGCCCCGCGCGCGCGACCTAGGAATCGGCATCGGCACCCTGCCGACCGGCCCCACCAACTCAGTCCTCGACATCGATGGCGTCGGCCTGGGCCATGCCACCATCACCCGCGAGACGGCGCGCACAGGCGTCTCGTGTCTGGTGCTCGCCGAGGATGCCTACCCCCGCCCGCTGGTGGCCGGTGCGGCGGTGCTCAACGGCCTGGGGGACTGCACGGGTCTGACCACGATCCGCGAGTCGGGGATGCTCGAGACGCCGATCTGGCTGACCTCGACGATGCAGCTCGGCCGGGTCTATGACGCGGCCTGCGAACTCGAACTGGCCCGGCACCCCGAGGTGGCCGACGACGTGTGCATCCCTGTCGTGGGGGAGTGCGACGACTCGTTCCTCAACGACTGTCGTCGGATGTGGGTCACCCCCGATGACGTGCGGGTCGCGCACGAGGCGGCGCTGGCCTCGCGTGGGTCGACCGAGCCGCCGCAGGAGGGTGCCGTCGGGTCGGGGACGGGCATGTCGTGTCTCGGATTCAAGGGTGGGATCGGCACCTCCTCTCGGCTGACGGCCGCCGGGCACACGGTGGCGGTCCTGCTGATGACCAACTTCGGTGACCGGGAGCGCTTGAGCATCGACGGAGTGCCGGTGGGTCGCCTGATGCCCGCCACGCCGGCGGCCGACACGCAGCGCGCCAAGCCGGCGGGGTCCTACATCGGCGTGGTCGTCACCGACGCCCCGGTCGACCCGACGGGCTGCGAGCGACTGGCTCGCCGGATCGGCCTCGGGCTGGCTCGGGCCGGGTCGGTGGCCCACCACGGCAGCGGCGAGATCTTCTTGGCGGTCAGCACCACCGCGCGCACCGACCGTGACGGGGCCACGCTGGACGCCGGACCGCGCCTGGGTGGCCGCCAACTCGACGATCTCTTCGGCGCCGTCGTCGACGCGGCCGAGGAGTCGGTTCTCAATTCCATGCTGATGGCCACGACCACCGTGGGACGCGACGGCAACACCAGCGAGGGTCTCGACCCGGTCGCGGTCCAGAGGTTGGTCGAGGAGCACCGTGCCGGCCGCTGACGCAGCAAGGGAGCTGTCGGTTCGGATCACGATGGCTGACGGCGTCGAACTCGCGGCCTCGCTCTTCCTCCCGGACGCCGCCGAGCCGCAGCCCTGCCTGCTCGAGGCGCTGCCCTATCGCAAGGACGACCTCACCTCCTCCTACGCCGAGAGCTATCGGGTGCTCCGCGACACCTACGGGTACGCCGTGTGCCGGCTCGATCTGCGCGGGACCGGCTCCTCGGCGGGTGAGGCCACCGACGAGTACCCGCTCATCGAACGCACCGACATCTGCGCGGTGATCGATTGGCTCGCCGCGCAGGAGTGGTGCGACGGCAACATCGGCATGTTCGGCACCTCCTACTCCGGCTTCAACTCGCTGCAGGTCGCCGCGGAGCGCCCGGCAGCCCTCAAGGCGGTCTGCGCGATCTATTCCAGCGATGACCGGTGGACCGACGA
>JBFIDC010000242.1:0-5081 GCA_041581495.1 Nocardioides sp.
CCACGACATTGCGGCGGTCACCGTTCTCCAGCAGATCCGGGTCATAGTGCTCGCCCTCGGGCCAAGGTCCCTGCCACGGACCCAGGCCCACCTCGATCTGGCCGTAGGGCATCGGGTCGTACGGCGCTCGCTCCTGTGCGTCCTGTTCGACCTCGCCCACGTTGCGCAGGCTACCGACGCACCTTCGAGGTTGGGTCACAGCCTCAGGCGTCGGCGGATAGGGTGAATCCGTGACCTTGGTCGGGGACCTCCAGCCGCTGCTGCTCGGCATCCAATGGCTCGACCCCGACTGGCTGCTCAGCGAGTTCGGCGGGGCGTTCATCTGGATCAGCCTGGCGATGGTCTTCGTCGAGTGCGGGTTGTTCTTCCCGTTCCTGCCCGGCGACACCCTGTTGGTCGCCCTCGGACTGTTCATCGCCGGCGACGACTTCGACGTGCTGGGCCTGTCCAACAACGGTGCCGGGCTGACCGTGGCGATCACCCTGCTGATGATCGCCGCCTTCGCCGGCAACGTCGCGGGCTACGAGATCGGGCGCAAGATCGGCACCCCGCTCTATGAGCGCGACGGCCGAATCATCAAGCGCGACTACCTCGACCGCACCAGTGCCTTCTTCGACAAGCACGGCAACAAGGCACTGGTGATCGGCCGCTTCGTGCCCTTCGTTCGCACCTACATCACCGTGGTGGCTGGCGTCACCCACATGGAGAGGCGCCGCTTCCTGGTCTGGAGCGGAGTCGGGGCGGTCACCTGGGTGACCAGCATCGTGCTGCTCGGCTACTTCCTCGGCCAGACGTTCCCCGCGCTGAAGGAGAACATCGACTACGCGATCCTTGCGATCCTCGCGTTCTCACTCATCCCGGTCGGCTTCGAATGGCTCAAGCACCGCAGGAGCGGTCACGCCGACAAGGCCGAGGCGAAGACCGACCACGAGGCCGCCGAAGTCACCGACTGAGACGCGTCGGCAGCACGGGTGCCGCCTAGCTCTACCTAGCCCCGCGCGGCGTCCAGCATCGACTTGGTCAGCACCGGGCGGACCTCGAGTTCGACGTCGGCCAGTGGGTTCTCACCCTCGGGGCTGCGGTCGATGGCGCAGACCACGGTCTCGACGATGGCGCCGGCCGCTCGCAGGGCGCGGGTCGCATCACGCACCGCACCCCCGGTGGTGATGACGTCCTCGATGAGGGTGACCCGGCGACCGGCGACGTCTGGTCCCTCGGCGAGCTTGCAGGTGCCGTAGGTCTTGGCGTCCTTGCGGACGAACAGCGCCGGGCGTCCGGTCAGGCTCGAGACCATCGTCGCGATCGGAACGCCACCGAGTTCGAGTCCGCCGAGCAGTTCGGTCTCCGCCGGGAGAAGGTCGACCATCTCGCGCGCGACCCGAGCCAGGAGCAAGGGGTCGGACTCGAAGAGGTACTTGTCGAAGTACTCCGAACTGACCTGGCCCGAGCGGAGCGTGAAGGTGCCCGAGAGGCGGCAGCAGGCGTCGATGTCGGCGGCGAGGGTCTGGTCCACGGTCCCGAACATTAACGGCAACCTACGGTGGACCCATGACTCGGCTGGTCCCCCACCCGACCGCGACGCGGCTGCACGGCATCGCGCCGACCATCTTCACCGAGATGTCGCGCCTGGCGGTGCGCGCCGGCGCGGTCAACCTCGGACAAGGCTTCCCGGACATCGATGGCCCCCCGGAGGTGATCGCCGCGGCAGTGGCTGCCCTGCAGGGAGGCCGGAACCAGTACGCACCGGGTCCCGGGGTGCCGGAGTTGCGCGCCGCCATCGCCCGTCACCAGCACCGGCACTACGGCATCGACCTCGATCCGGACACCGAGGTCGTGGTGACCACAGGCTGCACCGAGGCCATCGCGGCCGCGCTGTTGGGGCTGGTCGACCCCGGCGACGAGGTGGTCGTCCTCGAGCCCTACTACGACAGCTATGTCGCCATGATCCAGATGGCCGGCGGCATCCGGCGACCGGTGACCCTGACCGCTCCCGACTTCCGACTCGACCTCGACCGGATGCGGGCCGCGATCACCCCCGCGACCCGGTTCATCCTGCTCAACAGCCCCCACAATCCGACGGGGACGGTGCTGAACCGCACCGAACTCCAGGGCGTGGCCGACCTCGCGATCGAACACGACCTGGTGGTCATCACCGACGAGGTCTATGAGCACCTGGTCTTCGACGTCGAACACGTTCCGCTGGCCACGCTGCCCGGGATGGCCGAGCGGACCCTGACCCTCTCCAGCGCCGGCAAGTCCTATTCGTTCACCGGCTGGAAGGTGGGTTGGGCGACGGGTCCGGCCGATCTCGTCGATGCGCTCCTCGCCGCCAAGCAGTGGCTGACCTTCACCTCCGGGTCGCCCCTGCAACCGGCGATCGCCCACGCCCTCGACGACCTCCCGGACTGGCCCGCCGAACTCGCGCGCGACCTGCACACACGACGAGACCTGCTGTGCAGCGGACTCAAGTCGCTGGACGGCGTCGAGGTGTTCGTCCCCGACGGCACCTACTTCGTGACCACCGACGTGGGTGCCTTGGGTTGGGAGGACGCGAGGTCGTTCTGCCTCGCCCTGCCCGAGCGCGCGGGAGTCGTGGCGATCCCGAGCCAGGTCTTCCACGACGATCCGACCGGGCCGGGGCGGCACCTGGTCCGCTGGGCGTTCTGCAAGACACCCGAACTGATCTCAGAGGGTCTCGCGCTGCTCGGGCGCGCCGATCTGCAGGCCTAGCCCCAGGGTTGGGTGGTGCCCGTCGGAAGCACGGGCGGCTGGCCCTTGCCGGCATACCACTGGCCGGCGCCACCGGTGAGCAACAAGACCGTCACGGTGATGGCGCCGATCATGGTGACCGCGCTGATCAGTGAGGCGATGGCCAGCAGGCTGACCAAGGCGGTCATCACCGCGGAGATGATCAGCAGGATGCGCGCGACGCTGGAGCGACGCATCGCCAGCACGGCCAGGATCATCGCGGCCAGGCACCACACCAGAAAGACCACCAGCACCGCGAACGCGGCAGCGAACGCCGCGTCGGGATCGATGTCCTCGAGTCCGCTGGTCCTGTTGATCTCCTCGGCGAAGTCGTCGCGGGCGGCGGTCAGTCCGATCAGGCCGATCAGGCCCAGGGCCAACGTGAGGCCCGACAGCACCAGGGTGATGATCCCCGCGGCGGTGACGGTGCCGGGGCGCTTGTCGGGATCGGCGGACAGGCCGTAGCCCGGCGACTCGCCATAGGGCTGGCCCGGCTGGGCGTACTGGGCTGTGTACTGGGCCGGGGCAGCGTTGGGTGGCTGGGCTCCATACGGCGGCGGCTGGCTCTCCTGCGGCGCCTGGGGCGCGGCCGGCGGCTGGCCGTACGGGTTGGCCGGCGGCTGACCGTACGGGTTGGCCGGCGGCTGGCCGTAGGGGTTGCTCGGTTGGTCTGGAGTGCTGGGGTCGCCGAAGTTGCCGGGCTGGTTCGGGTCGCTCATGCCCAGAACTGAATCACATCGAGGCTCAGCGGGAGCGTGCGGCGTAGAACGAGGCCGCCGCGCGCACCGAGTTCACATAGGACTCGGCGTGGTTGTAACTGAAGATCGCCCGACTCCATCCCTCACCCGTGGCCAGGTCGGCGCCGCTGGCGCACAGATAGCGGGCCGCGGCGAAGGCAGCGTCGTCGACGTCGTGCGGGTCCTCGAGTCCGTCGCCATCACCGTCTGAGGCCCAGCGCTGCCAGGTGTCGGAGATGAACTGCATCGGACCAACCGCGTGGTCCCAGCGGTCGTCTCCGTGCCACGAGTGGCTCCCCGCTGGGGCCGCGATCGCGGCCACCGGGCCGACGCCGTCGAGGGCGGGCCCGACGATGGGTGGCGCCGAGCGACCATCGGCTGCGAGCAACCTGTCCTCGATGGTGCCGTGATGAGACTCCACCCATCCGATACCGGCCAGGGTCGTCCACCCGAGGCGGCAACCGTCCGGCACCAGCAGGGTCGCTCGGGCGTAGGCCGTCAAGGCGACCACGGGGATGCCGGCGGCGGTGGCGGTCCGCTGTGCCCACGCGGGATCGATCTGGGGGCGGTCACTGACCGCAGCGGCGGCGACCGGAGAGGGAGCGACCGCGGGGGGTGCCTGCTCCACGGTGTCGAGGAGGGCACCGGGCGGCAGCGCAGCACCGGCCTGAGCCTCGAAGCTTTGCCGCTGGTGCTGTTGCACGGACCACGCGAGAGCCGAGACGACAACCAGAGCCACCGCGAACAGCAGAGCCTGGCGTGGCCTGACCATGCTGGCTCCAAGTGCTGTCATGCGGGACGGGACGCCTGAGAGTAACCGCGGCGGAGCCGCCCACCCGCATCCGCAATTCCTCAGGCGATCCCCACCGCTTCATGTCGGCGGGGTGCGGTGTTCACCGGCGGCTGGTGCCCTGGGGGCAACAGCGTTCTCGATCGCATCAAGGAGCAACCATGCCTCTCGGACAACTGCGTGTCGTGGCAGCCGTCGCCGTCTTCTCGGGGATCTCGGCGGCGGGCGCCGTCGTCGTTCAGGACAAGTTCGGCCTGTCCGACCTCCGTCAGGACCTGCGCATTCGCCGCGGCCGCTGACCTCGGCGCCTCGCGACCGGGCCGGTCAACCCGCTAGAAGCTCGGAGCCTGCACGAAGGCGCGCACCTCGGGCCGCAGCAGCAGTCCCGCGGAGACCGCGCACAGGGCAAGCGGCGCCAAGAGGACGGGGCTGCTGATCGCCCCGATCAGACAGAGCACCGAGGCGGCGCAGGCGCAGCTCAGGAGGCCGGTCCACCCCCAGCGACGGCCCCGCCAGGCGAACACGGCGAACAGCGTGGCCACCGCCGACCAGCCCAGCACGACCGCACTGCTGATCGCCACGGTCGAGCGCAGCACCGAGACGGTCAGGTCCTCGTTCTCCAACGCCGGGTTCTGGCGATACAGCTCATCGAGCAACAGGTCGGGAGCGGCGAACACCAACGCGAGGCTGGTCGCCATGGCCACCAACGCGAGCGCGCACCCGGCCCAGGTCAGCGCACAGGCCCACAGCAGCGCGTTGGGACGTCGGCGGCGAGGCGCTCCGGTCGCACCGGGTGGAGCAACGGC
>JBFIDC010000243.1:0-5067 GCA_041581495.1 Nocardioides sp.
CGTCCGGCGCTCCAGGGGCAGCGCCAGCCTGCGCAGTCGACGCAGGAAGGGTGCCGTCTCGAGACCCCGGTCGGCGACGTTGGTCGAGAGCGAACCGGGGTGCAGTGAGAAGCCGTGCACGCCCTGATCGCCGTAGCGCCGCTCGATCTCGGCCGCCTCGTGGATCAGCGCCAACTTGGAGGTGCCATAGGCCGCCCACGAGTCGTAGGGCTGGGGACCACCCGACAGCGCGGCGTTCTCGCCTCGCTCGTGCAGTTTCGACACCACGTTCACGACCCGCGCCTCACCGTGCGCCTGGGCCGTCGTGAGCAGCATCGGCAGCAGGGCGCGGGTCAGTTGAGCCGTGCCGAGGTAGTTGGTGCGCCAGTGCACTTCGTGGCCGTCGACCAGTTGCGGTTCACGCCAGGTCGAGCGCAGATCGAGATGGATGCCGGCGTTGTTGACCAGGACGTCGAGTCGGCCCGCGGTGCGCGAAACCCACTCGGCAACAGCCGCGACCGAGTCCCGGGAACTCAACTCCAAGGGGTGGGTCTCGGCACTCACCGGGCAACTGCGGGTGGTGGTGAGGACTCGGAATCCGAGGGCGGCGAAGGCTTCGGCGCTCGCTCCCCCCAAAGAGCCCGGTGTGGCACCGGTGACCAGCACAACCTTGCTCATGGCTTCACTCCCGCCGCCGATGCCGACTTCAGCGAGTCATAGAACTCGCGCATGGCCGGACCGATCCGAGCCAACTCGATGTACGGCGCCCCGCCGGCCGATCCGTCGAGGTAGGCGAACTCGATCTCACCGCCCATCATCGATCCACGCATGAGGACCGGGACTCCGGCAGACTCCGCCGCTGCGCAGGCGGCCTCGACGTCCTCGACCTCGAAACAGACGTGGTGGAGGCCCGGGCCGTGGGCGGCGAGGAACTCCGCATGGATGGTCGGCCCCTCGACGGGCTGGATCAGTTCGAGTTGCAGGTCACCGGCGTAGGCGAGCGAGACGTGAACCACGAAGCGCACCGGCTCGCCCCGCAGGGTCGTGGTCTCGGCACCGAACTCGATGTCGGGCAGTCGGGTCCACTCACCCACCCCGAACTGTTCCCCCAGCAGACGCTCACTGGCCTCGATGTCGTCGCTGACCCAACAGATCTGGGTGATAGGTCCAGACGCGATAGTCACGAGGACAGAGGCTAGCGGCACCGCCACCGGAGCCGACGGGCGCCGGTTCCACGCTCCGATTCAGGCGGGTCCGAGCAAGGTGGCCGCGGCCGCGTACGGATCGGACTC
The DNA here is from genome assembly GCA_041581495.1 of Nocardioides sp. Taxonomy (GTDB): domain Bacteria; phylum Actinomycetota; class Actinomycetes; order Propionibacteriales; family Nocardioidaceae; genus Nocardioides. The sequence continues at coordinate 1,272 of JBFIDC010000243.1, forward strand.
CCCCGCCGCCACGGCAGCAGCCAAGGCATCCAGGTCGGTGTGGCCGCTCATGCTCTCCCAGCGCGCACGCAGTTCGGCGACCGCGATCGCCTCGATCTCGTCCCTGGCACGCCGGGTGCGGGAGGCGGAGATGCCGCCGGTCTCTTCGAGCCAGAGTCGGTGCCGTTCGATCTCGTCCACGACGCCGTCGATACCCTCGCCCGTCGACGCGACGGTGAGAACCACCGGGGGTTACCAATCGTCTTCGGGGCGCTCGGCCATCGCGATCATCGAGCGCAGTTCGCGACGCGCCTGCTGGGCGCCCTCCCGGTCGGCCTTGTTGACGACGTAGACGTCGCCGATCTCGAGGATCCCGGCCTTGGCCGCCTGGATGCCGTCGCCCATGCCCGGCGCCATCAGCACCAGCGTGGTGTCGGCCAGACTGGCGATCTCGACCTCGCTCTGGCCGACGCCGACGGTCTCGATGATGATCACGTCGAAGCCGGCGGCGTCGAGGACCCGAATCGCTTGCGGGGTCGTCCACGACAGACCACCGAGGTGACCGCGGGCCGCAACGGAGCGGATGTAGACACCCGGGTCGGTGGTGTGCTCCTGCATGCGCACCCGGTCACCGAGGAGGGCACCGCCCGAGTACGGCGAGGACGGATCGACGGCCAGCACCCCGACCCGGCGACCGGTACGCCGCAGTTCGGCGACCAACGCGTTGGTGGTGGTGGACTTGCCCACCCCGGGCGGACCGGTGATGCCGACCAGGTGGGCCCGGCCGGCGTGCGGCGCCAGTGCGGCCATCGCCTCCGGCAGTTGGGGCGAACGGTCCTCGACCATCGAGACCAGTCGTGCTACGGCCCGGGGCTCACCGCCCCGGGCCCGCGCGACCAGGTCGCTGACGGTCTCAGGCGGACGGGACACGCACGATCAGGGCGTCGCCCTGGCCGCCGCCGCCGCACAGGGCGGCCGCGCCGACGCCGCCACCGCGGCGCTTGAGTTCGAGCGCGAGGTGCAGCACGACGCGGGTGCCGGACATCCCGACGGGGTGACCGAGGGCGATGGCACCGCCGTTGACGTTGACCTTGTCCTCGGGGAGGCCGAGTGCGCGCGCCGAGGAGATGCCGACCGCGGCGAAGGCCTCGTTGAACTCGACGAGGTCGAGGTCGGTGGCGGCGATCCCTTCCTTCTCGCAGGCGCGGGCGGTGGCGTTCGCGGGCTGCATCTGCAGGCTCGAGTCGGGGCCCGCGACCATCCCGTGGGCGCCGATCTCGGCGAGCCACTGCAGGCCGAGTTCCTCGGCCTTGGCCTTGCTCATCACCACGACCGCGGCAGCGCCGTCGGAGATCTGGGAGGACGAGCCGGCGGTGATCGTGCCGTCCTTGGCGAACGCGGGACGCAGTTTGGACAGCGACTCCGCCGTGGTGTCGCCGCGCACACCCTCATCGGTGGTGACCAGCACCGGGTCGCCGCGACGCTGCGGCACCGGCACCGGCACGACCTCGTCGTCGAAGACGCCGTTCTTCCACGCCTGAGCCGCCAACTGGTGCGACCGGGCGGAGAACTCGTCCTGCTCCTCACGGGTGAGGTTCTGGGCGGACTTGTTGATGTCTTCGGTGAGCATGCCCATCGCCTGGGTGGTGACCTGGTCATAGAGCGCGTCGTAGGCCATCGAGTCGACCAGGCTGGTGTCGCCGTACTTGAAGCCCTCGCGGGACTTGGGGAGCAGGTGCGGGGCGTTGGTCATCGACTCCATGCCGCCGGCCACCACGATCTCGACCTCACCGGCACGGACCATCTGGTCGGCCAGGGCGATCGCGTTGAGGCCCGAGAGGCACACCTTGTTGATCGTCATCGACGGGACGTCCATCGGGATGCCACCGGCGATGGACGCGCTGCGTGCCGGGTTCTGGCCGGCTCCGGCCTGGATGACCTGGCCCATGATCACGTAGTCGACCTGGTCGGCCGCGACACCGGCCTTCTCGAGCGCGCCCTTGATGGCGACACCCCCGAGGTCGGCCGCTGACAGGTCCTTCAGGCCGCCGAGCAGGCGTCCGATCGGGGTCCGCGCACCGGCGACGATGACGGAAGGATTCTGCGACATGGGGGACCTCCACTGCTGTTCAGACGGCTCGACGTGACGAAGAACTCGGCACGGATGATGGGATCGACCTTACTTCGCAGGTTAGCGCTCTGTAACCATGCCGGGCATGACCTCTGACACGTCCGGTTCGCTCAGCGCAGACCTGTTCACCGCCATCGACCACGTGGGGATCGCCGTCCCCGACCTCGACGCGGCCATCGAGTTCTATTCCTCGACCTACGGCATGCGCCTGGCCCACCAAGAGGTCAACGAGGAGCAGGGCGTGCGCGAGGCGATGATGGCGGTGGGCGACAGCGGGTCCCACATCCAGTTGCTGGCGCCGCTGGACGAGAACTCCACGATCGCGAAGTTCCTCGACCGCTCGGGACCCGGGGTTCAGCAGATGGCCTACCGCGTGACCGACATCGAGGCGGTCTGCGCCACCCTGCGTGAGCGCGGTGTCCGACTGCTCTATGACGCCCCGCGTCGCGGCACGTCCGACTCGCGGATCAACTTCATCCACCCCAAGGACGCAGGTGGCGTGCTCGTGGAACTCGTGCAGCCTGCGAACTAGATCACGTCCACTCGCGTTCCTTGATTACTGACAGGTAACCTCCGCACCATGCAGCAGATCCTCGACGCCATCCTGGCCGGCGACACCTCCCCCGAAGACTTCGCGAACCTCGAGATTCCCGAGTCCTACCGCGCCGCCCTGGTCCGCAAGGACGAGGTCGACATGTTCGAGGGGCTCGAGTCGCGCGACAAGGACCCCCGCAAGTCGCTGCACGTCGAGGAGGTGCCGCTGCCCGAACTCGGACCGGGCGAGGCACTGGTCGCGGTGATGGCGAGCGCCATCAACTACAACACCGTCTGGACCTCGATCTTCGAACCCGTCTCCACCTTCGGCTTCCTCGAGCGCTACGGACGCCTCTCCGACCTCACCAAGCGGCACGACCTGCCCTACCACGTGGTGGGCTCCGACCTGGCCGGCGTTGTGCTGGCAACCGGACCCGGCGTGACCAAGTGGAAGCCGGGCACCGAGGTCGTCGCGCACTGCCTGTCGGTGGAACTCGAGGACGCCGACGGCCACGACGACACGATGATGGACCCGCAGCAACGCATCTGGGGCTTCGAGACCAACTTCGGCGGCCTCGCGGACATCGCGTTGGTCAAGTCCAACCAGTTGATGCCCAAGCCCGCCCACCTCACCTGGGAGGAAGCGGCCTCCCCCGGGTTGGTCAACTGCACCGCCTACCGCCAACTGGTCAGCAAGAACGGCGGCCAGATGAAGCAGGGCGACAACGTCCTGATCTGGGGCGCGTCCGGCGGACTGGGCGGGTTCGCCACCCAGTACGCGCTCAACGGTGGCGCCAACCCCGTGTGCGTGGTCTCGAGCGATGACAAGGCAGAGATCTGCCGCTCGATGGGCGCCGAGATGATCATCAACCGCAACGCCGAGGACTTCCGGTTCTGGAAGGACCCGCAGACCCAGGACCCCAAGGAGTGGAAGCGCTTCGGCGCCAAGATCCGCGAACTCACCGGCGGCGAAGACATCGACATCGTCTTCGAGCACCCGGGCCGCGAGACCTTCGGCGCCAGCGTCTACGTCACCCGCAAGGGCGGCACCATCACCACGTGCGCCTCGACCTCGGGCTACATGCACGAGTACGACAACCGCTACCTGTGGATGAACCTCAAGCGGATCGTCAGCTCGCACTTCGCGAACTA
>JBFIDC010000244.1:0-5056 GCA_041581495.1 Nocardioides sp.
GCTCGAGCCGACCAAGTGCGCGGACCTGAGGTGGTTCCCGCTCGAAGGCCTGCCCGAGCCCGTGGTGCCCCATGAACTGGTCGTCCTCGATGGCATCCGCTCCGGCTGGGTACCGGCCTATTCGAGTTTCGGGTTCGCTCAGGACTGATCCGTCGACTGCCACCCACGCGCGAACCCCGAGAGGAACAGACATGGACGAGAAGCCCCTCCCCTCGCAGGATCCCGAGGGCCCCGGACCGATTCCCGAACCGAAGTCGGAGCCGCGCGAGCCCAACCCCGGTGGCGCGGACGCCCTGCCACCCGAGGCCGCCAGCCTGCCGGCCGACCGCCCGCCCGAACTCGTGCCGGACGCCTCACCCGACGCCACACGTCACGCCTCTGCCGAGGGCGAGTCGGCGACCTAGTCGGGCGCCTGGCTCGGCGTCGCCTCGTCGAGATCGGGAAGGTCGAGATCGGGCAGGTCGAGATCGGGCAGGACGAACCAGAAGTCGCTGCCCACACCAGGCGGCTGGCCGGGCGGTTGCGCGACGCCGTAGTCACCGCCGTGGGCTTCCACGACGCGGGCCACCGTGGTGAGGCCGATGCCGTGACCGGCAGCGCTGGTGAGCCGGGTGAACATCCCGAACACCGCCTCGCGGGACTCTTCGGGCACTCCCACCCCGTTGTCGCACACGCTGATCCGCCAGCCTGCTGAGACGCGAGAGGCCGAGACCACGATCTCGGGCGGCACCCCGGGCCGAGCGAACTTGACGGCATTGCTCACCAGGTTGAGCAACACCGAATACATCAGGTTGGCCTCGGCATGGACCCTCGGCAAAGCGGCGCACCGCAGGGATCCGCCGGCGGTGGTCAGCGAGTGCAGAAGGTCCATCTCCACCCGCGAAACCACCTGGCCCAGATCGACGACCGTGCGGACGGGTTCTTGCGAGAGTTGGTGCAGACTCATGAGACCGGTGACCAGACCGGCCATCCGGTCGGCCGCGCGTCGAGCGCTCGCGAGCAACCGTTCGACCTGGGCATCCTCGACGGTGACCGTCTCGGCCAGCATCTCAAGGCTCGCGGTCAGTGATGTCAGGGGAAGCCTGAGGTCGTGACTGACCCGGGCCGCCATCTCGAGATCACGCGAGAGCGGCACGGCGTCCGCCTCGTCGAGGTGCGCGAGTCGCACCCGCAGGATCGTGCTGACACTCTCACCGAAGGTCAGCAGAGTGCGCTCCTGGAGCCGGGTGAGCGTCTTTGGCTTCGTGTCGAACACACACAGTCGGCCCACCATTTCGCCCTCGGGCGACACGATGGGCGCCGAGGCATAGAAGCGCAGTTCCATCAGGGCCACATCCACGAAGAGCCGGGTCTTGGTTCGGTCGTCGGCCCGGACATCGGGCACCACGAACAGCCCCGGTGACGTCATGGAGTACTGACACAAGGTGGTGCCGAGGGGGGTGATCTCTGGCTGCACACCGGCGGTGATCACGAAGTCGAACTCGTCGTCGTTGAGGATCCCGATCGCGGCGTACTCGACCTCGCAGATGCTCTGCACCAGGTCGACGATCCCTTGCAGATCCCGCTCACCGACCCGCGAGAGGGCCTGGTGGGCGCGCGCGCTCGTACGCGCACTCGCCTGCGTCACCGCAGGCTCGTCTTGAGCCGCACTGTTCACGGCAATCCCTCCCGAGGACCCCCACCTCACTGCGCTTTCGAGTCTGTGGTGGCCCAGCCTGGGAGTCAAGGAACTCCCCCGGGTATCACCCGGAGGCCGTCGAACGTACCTAAAGCAGGTGAAACGCGGCGCCGCCCGCGGGGGCCTGGTGGCGGCTCCCACGATCGGTACGTTCGGCGACGGCGGCCACCAACGTCTCCTGCACATAGCCGGGATCGTGCATCGCGTCGGACCAGGTGAACCGGAGCACGAGCCATCCCCTCACCGCCAACCTCGTGTAGCGGCGGGCGTCTCTCTCGAGCGCTGGACGGCTCCCGTGCCATTCGAACGAGTCGCATTCGACCGCCACTCGGAGCCGGGTATCCACCAGGTCCGGGCGCCCCAGAAACTCCCCCTGGAAGATCGAGACCTGGGGAACCAGCCCGAGTCCTGGGACCGGAATGCTCAGCGCACGGACCACGGACTCGAAGGGGTTCGCCGCGTCACCGGAGGCCAGCCTCGCCACCGCTCGCACTCGGGTCGCGCCTGGGCCGCGCGCGCCGAGAGCCAGGGCGCTGAGCCGGGATGGCGCGAACCCGTGTCGGAGGGCCGAGTCCGCGATCGCCAGCGCCTCGTCGAAGGGCAAGGATCGAAGGCAGTCGAGCAGCGTCCGGTCCTTGGTGGTCGCAATGCCGTCGATGTCGTCCTCGGTCAGGTCGGCGCGATGGACCGTGATCCCTCTGCGGGACGCCGGCGACAGCCTGCGGTTCTTGGGGAGCAAGACCTCCGGGTGCTTCGGCGCATGTTTGACCTCCCAGCCGTGTTCCAGGCAGGCAGACCGATGCGACACGATTGCCGTGATCCGGTGGGCCGCCCGCCGCGCCTCACTGGCCGCCGGCAGCGCGTACCTGCCTCGGGCGAGCCGCACGATGTCCCCGGCTGCCAGCGCCCGTTCGAGGTCGGCCCGCGAGGTCGCCGTCACCAGGCCGTGGCGGGAGGCGACACCGCCCATCTGTGCGAGTGCGTCCACGAGAGGCATCGCACCAACCTGCCGCGATATGCGATCTCGCGCGTGGGCCCTCCACAGCCCGCCGTCGGACGTACCTAACGGGTCAGTTGTGCAGTCGGCTAGGCGGGAGCAGGGACGCCGCAGGCCGGATCGGTACGTCCGTCGGCGGCTGGATCGACCTCGGCGGGCGATCCGATGGTGGGCATGCCGAGGCTGACACCGCTGGAGGCCGGTGCCGCGGTGCGGGCCTCCCAGGCGTCGCCGGAGCGGGTGCGGCGCACGGCAACCGGTTCGCCGTCGGCGACGAGGTGGTGCGGTGCGGCGTAGGTGATCGTCGTGGTGACCACATCGCCGGGGCGGATGTCGGTCCGGTCAGTGGCGAAGTGGACCAGGCGGTTGTCGCGAGCACGGCCCGAGAGGCGCTGGGTGGCCGCGTCCTTGCGGCCCTCGCCCTCGGCCACCATCAGTTCGACCTCGCGACCCACCAGGGCCTTGTTCTCGGTCCACGCCACCTCATCGGCGACCTCGACCAGTCGCAGATAGCGGTCCTTCACGACCTCGGGGGCGATCTGGTCGGGCAGGTCCGCGGCAGGGGTCCCGGGGCGTTTGGAGTACTGGAAGGTGAACGCGCTGGCGAACCGTGCCTCGCGCACCACATCGAGCGTGGCCTGGAAGTCCTCCTCGGTCTCGCCGGGGAAGCCGATGATGATGTCGGTGGTGATCGCGGCCTCCGGCATCGCCGCGCGGACCCGCTCGATGATGCCGAGGAACTTCGAGGACCGGTAGGACCGGCGCATGTCCTTGAGCACCTTGTCCGACCCGGACTGCAGCGGCATGTGCAGGCTGGGCATCACGTTGGGGGTCTGCGCCATCGCCTCGATGACGTCGTCGGTGAACTCAGCCGGATGCGGGCTGGTGAACCGCACCCGTTCCAGGCCCTCGACGCCGCCGCAGGCTCGCAGCAACTTCGAGAACGCCTGTCGGTCCCCGAACTCCACGCCGTAGGCGTTCACGTTCTGGCCCAGGAGCGTGACCTCGCTGACACCGTCGGCGACCAGCGCCTCGACCTCGGCGAGGATCTCGCCGGGGCGGCGGTCCTTCTCCTTGCCGCGCAGGGCCGGGACGATGCAGAACGTGCAGGTGTTGTTGCAGCCGACGCTCACCGACACCCAGGCGGCGTACGCCGACTCGCGGCGGGTCGGAAGCGTGCTGGGGAAGACGTCCAACGACTCCAAGATCTCGATCTGAGCCTCGTCGTTGGCGCGCGCTCGGTCCAGCAACGCCGGCAACGAGCCGATGTTGTGGGTGCCGAAGACCACGTCGACCCAGGGTGCGCGGTCGGTGATCGTGGAGCGGTCCTTCTGGGCCAGGCAGCCGCCGACCGCGATCTGCATCCCCGGGTGCTTGGCCTTCACCGAGGCGAGTTGGCCGAGGTTGCCGTAGAGCTTGTTGTCGGCGTTCTCGCGCACCGCGCAGGTGTTGAAGACGACCACGTCCGCGTCCGTGCCGTCGGCGGCCCGGGCATAGCCGGCGTCCTCCAGCAGCCCGCTGAGCCGCTCGGAGTCGTGGACGTTCATCTGGCACCCGTGGGTGCGAACTTGATAGGTGCGCATGACAGTCGCCAAGCCTACGGCGGGAGCCTGCGAGGTTCACCTTCGCAAACCGCGGCCCATCGCGCTCGGGCACTATCCGGGTTAGGTTGAAGCGATGACGGCGCAGCAGAGCACCCAATCCACCCAGTCCACGGGTGAGCCCCTGGTGGTGCTCGACGGCGTCGACAAGTGGTACGGCGACCTGCACGTCCTCCAAGACATCAACGTGACCGTCGCGCGCGGCGAGGTCGTCGTGGTGATCGGTCCCTCGGGCTCCGGCAAGTCGACTCTGTGCCGAGCCATCAACCGCCTCGAGACCATCGACAAGGGAACCATCACCCTCGATGGGCAGCCGCTGCCCCAGGAGGGCAAGGAACTCGCCGCATTGCGCGCCGAGGTCGGCATGGTCTTCCAGAGCTTCAACCTCTTCGCCCACAAGACGATCCTCGAGAACGTCACGCTCGGGCCGATCAAGGTCCGCGGCGAGAAGGCCGAGGACGCCAACAAACGCGCGAGGGAACTGCTCGACCGGGTGGGCGTGGGCCACCAGGCGGAGAAGTACCCCGCACAACTCTCCGGCGGCCAGCAACAGCGCGTCGCCATCGCCAGAGCACTGGCCATGGACCCCAAGGTGATGCTCTTCGACGAACCCACCTCGGCCCTGGACCCGGAGATGATCTCGGAGGTACTCGAGGTCATGGTCGACCTCGCCAAGCGGGGAATGACGATGGTGGTGGTGACCCACGAGATGGGGTTCGCCCGCACCGCCGCCGATCGGGTCCTCTTCATGTCCGACGGCGCGATCGTCGAGGAAAACAC
>JBFIDC010000245.1:0-5011 GCA_041581495.1 Nocardioides sp.
CGGCCAGCACCACGGCCGCGCGACAGTCCTCGATGAGGTCGGCCACCGTGGGGTAGGGCGACCCGGCCAACGCCAACTTCTGCGCGTTCGAGAGACCCTCGAGGACGCCGTCGGCGCGCGGGAGCGCCAACAGCAGCAGCCGGGCCACGCCTCCGCGATGCCGGGCCCGGGCTTCCTCGTCGGACCCGAACAGGCCGAGCCCGACGCTGCCGCCCTCATCGACCAGCGCGGGGTGCACCGTCACGCGGTGGCCGGCCCGCGTCAGCGTCGTCGCGTCCTCCACGTCCCCGAAGGCCCAGGTCGTCTCGCCGGTCCGCGCCAGCCCGGAGTCCGCGGCAGCCTGGCTCATCGCATGCTCGAACTCGGGGCGCAGCGGCTCCTTCAGCGCCTCGAGATCCTTGCCGCGAGCCTGCTCGGCCCCCGCGTCGTCGACGATCCGGTAGGTCGGGCGCAGATGCTCGGGCACCTTGGACCAGTCCCACGCCTCGGGTGGAACGACGACTCCCGTGGTGGAGCGGGCCCACCGCTCGAGGGCTTCGAGCAGCGGCTCCTCCCCCGGCGGAACCGCCGCGAGGAACTCGCGCGCCTTGTCGGGCGCGGGCACGAACGAGACCCGCAGACTCTTGGGCAGCGAGCGGATGAGCGCGGTGACCAGCTCGGCCCGCAGGCCAGGCACGTTCCACGAGAAGTCCTCGGCCTCGACCTGATGCAGCGTCGAGACCGGGACCTCGATGGTCATGCCGTCCTCGGCGGCGCCCGGCTCGAAGTGGTAGCTGATCGGGAAGGTCAGCCCGGCTTCGCTGCTCTCCCACTGCTCGGGATAGTCGTCCTGCGAGACCTCGGCGGCGGAGTCGTGGGTGAGCATCTCGGGGTCGAAGGTGAGCAGGTCGGGGTCGGTGCGGCGGCGTTGCTTCCACCACTGGTCGAAGTGGGCTCCGCTGACCACCTCGGCCCCGACCCGGGCGTCATAGAAGTCGAACAGCGTGTGCTCATCCACCACGATCCCGCGGCGACGGGCGCGGTGCTCGAGTTCCTCGGCTTCCGCCAGCAGCCGTCGGTTGGTCTCCAGGAAGCGGTGCTGGCTCGCCCACTCGCCATAGACCAGGGCGTGACGGATGAAGAGTTCACGCGACAGGGCCGCATCGACCTTGCCGTAGGCGATCAGCCGGTCGGCGACCAGCGGCACGCCGTACAGCGTGGCGCGCTCGCGCGCCATCACGCTGGCCCGCTTCTTGGACCAGTGCGGCTCGGCATAGGTCCGCTTCACCAGATCACCGCCGAGTTGTTCGGCCCACTCCGGTTTGATCGCGGCGACCTGACGCCCCCACAACCGGCCGGTCTCCACCAGTTCACCGGCCATCACGAAGGTCGGGTTCTTCCCCTTCAACCCGCTGCCGGGGAAGATCGCGAACCGTGCACCGCGGGCACCGAGGTAGTCGCGGGGCCCCCGAGGCCCGGAGCGCCCCGGCTCCTTGCGGTCGCGCTCCTCGAGCAGTCCGATGTGGCTGAGCAACCCCGACAGCAGCGCCTGGTGGATGCCGTCGGCGTCCGGCTTGTCGGCGGGCTTGCCGAGATCGATCCGCATCTCCTTGCAGACCTGTCTCAACTGGGACTCGAAGTCCTGCCACTCACGCACCCGCAGGTAGTTGAGGAACTCGCGGCGACACATCCGCCGGAACGCCGAGGACGACAGTTCGCGCTGCTGCTCGCGCAGGTAGCGCCACAGGTTGAGCCAGGTGATGAAGTCCGAGGTCGGGTCCTTGAACCGGGCGTGCTGCTGGTCGGACTGGGCTTGGAACTCGCTGGGTCGCTCACGCGGATCCTGCAGCGAGAGGGCTGCCGCGATGACGATGACCTCACGGACACAGCCTCGGCGCTCGGCCTCGAGGATCATCCGCGCCAATCGCGGGTCGATGGGCAACCGCGCGAGACGCTTGCCGACCCGGGTCAGCCTGACGCCGCGGGTGGCACCCGTGGGGGCCAGGGCGCCGAGTTCTTCCAGCAGTTGGACCCCGGCGCTGACGTTGCGCCGGTCGGGTGGTTCGACGAAGGGGAACCGTCCGACGTCCCCGAGCCCGAGGCTGGCCATCTGCAGGATGACGCTGGCCAGGTTGGTGCGCAGGATCTCCGGATCGGTGAACTCCGGGCGTCCCTCGAAGTCCTCTTCGGCATAGAGCCTGATGGCGATGCCCGGACCCAGCCGCCCGCAACGCCCCGAGCGCTGGTTGGCCGAGGCCTGGCTGATCGCCTCGACCGGGAGTCGCTGGACCTTGGTGCGCACCGAGTAGCGGCTGATGCGCGCCACGCCGGTGTCGACGACGTACCGGATGCCGGGCACGGTCAGCGAGGTCTCGGCGACGTTGGTGGCCAGCACGATCCGCCGCCCGGTGTGCGCGGCGAAGACCTTGTGCTGTTCGGCCGCCGACAGTCGGCTGAACAGCGGCACGATCTCGACCCCGCTCCGGTCGAGTTTGTCGAGGCCGGCTTCACCGAGGGCGTCGGCGGTGTCGCGGATCTCCCGCTCACCGGGCAGGAAGACCAGGATGTCTCCGGGACCCTCTCTGATGAGTTCCGCCGCCGCCGCGACGATCGCTTCGGTCTGGTCGCGGATGACGACCTCACCGTCCTCGTCGAGCGGGTCCCCGGTGGTCGAGCTCGTCGAGACCAGGGGGCGGTAGCGCACCTCGACCGGGTAGGTCCGACCCGAGACTTCGACGACCGGGGCGTCGAAGTGCGCCGAGAACCGGTCGACGTCGATGGTGGCGCTGGTGATGATCAGTTTGAGATCGGGGCGCCTGGGCAGCAGCCGCTTGAGGTAGCCGAGAAGGAAGTCGATGTTGAGGCTTCGCTCGTGTGCCTCATCGATGATGATCGTGTCGTACTTCTTCAGGTCCCGATCCCGCTGCAACTCCGCGAGCAGGATGCCGTCGGTCATCAGCTTGACCCGGCTGGCCTTGGACGTGCGGTCGGTGAACCGGACCTGGTAGCCGACCACGTCCCCGAGTTCGGTGCCCAGTTCGCTGGCGATCCGCTCCGCGACCGAGCGGGCCGCGATCCGGCGGGGCTGGGTGTGCCCGATGATCCCGCCGGCCTTGCCAGGACCCTTGCCGCGGCCCAACTCCAGGCAGATCTTGGGCAGCTGAGTGGTCTTGCCCGACCCGGTCTCGCCGGCGACGATCACGACCTGGTGATCGCGAATCGTCTCGGCGATCTCCTCCCGCAACTGGCTGACGGGAAGCTCGGGCGGATAGGTGATCTCGAGCAACGGGTCGGCCATGGCGCCCCAATTGTGCCTGCGCCCTTGCCTAGAACACGTTCTAGTTGTGAGGATCGGGCTCGTGGACACCTATGACGTGATCGTGGTCGGCTCCGGCGGCGGGGCCATGACCGGGGCGGCGCTGGCCGCAAAAGCCGGTCTGCGCACCCTGGTGGTCGAGAAGACGTCGTACCTCGGCGGCACCTCGGCCTACTCCGGCGGCGCCTGCTGGCTGCCCGGCACCCAGGTGCAGGAGCGAGCCGGCATCGGCGACTCCACCGAGGGCGCACGCAGCTATCTCGACGCGATCCTGGAGGACCCCGACGAGGTCAAGGTCGAGGCGTTCTTGACCCACTCCTCCGAACTGGTGGCCACCCTCGAGGAGGACCCGGACCTGGAGTTCGAGTGGCTGCCGTTCTCGGAGTACTACGACGCGCCCGGCCGAGTCCCGTTCGGCCGCTCCATCCAGCCGACCAACATCAAGCGTCCCGACCTGCCGCCCGATGTGGCCGCACTGGTCCGCCCCCCGGTCGAGCGCGACCGGGTCGGTGAGGGTGGGCGCAACACCCTCAGCGGCGGCCAGGCCCTGATCGCGCGACTGGCGCTGATCCTCACCCGCGAGGGCGGCGAGATCCGCACCAACCTGCCGGTGACCGGTCTGCTGACCGACGACGCAGGCGAGGTCATCGGCGTCGTCGGGATGTCGGCAGAGGGTCCTGTCGAACTCGGCGCCACGCGGGGCGTGATCCTGGGCGCCGGGGGCTTCGAGGGCAACGCCGACCAGCGCCGCGAGCGTGGGGTGCCGGGCGATGTCGCGTGGACGATGGCGCCGCGCGCGACGAACACGGGCGAGCCGATCGACGCGGCGGTGGCGCTCGGAGCAGCGACCGACTTCTCGGCGCTGGGCTGGTTCTGCCCGGGGCTCGAGCAGACCGACGGGGGCGGGTCGTTCACCCTCGGCTTCCGCAGCGGTCTGATGCTGGACCAGACGGGGCGCCGCTATGCCAACGAGTGCCTGCCCTATGACCGCTTCGGGCGCGAGATGGCCAAGGCGCCGGACCGGATCCCGTCGTGGTTCGTCTTCGACAACGCCGAGGGCGGCAGGCTGCCCGCGATCGCGATGCCCGAGGGCGACCCGGCCGCGCACCTTGAAGCCGGCACCTGGGTCACCGCCGACACCCTCGAGGGCCTGGCCGCCGCCACCGGCCTGCCCGCGGACGCCCTGACCGCGTCGGTGGCCCGCTTCAACCGGTTCGCCGAAACCGGCGTCGATGAGGACTTCGGCCGCGGCGCCGACGAGTACGACACCTTCTTCGCCGGCGGCACCGGACCCAACAAGGCCCTGACCCCCTGCGACCAACCGCCGTACTTCGCGGCCCGGTTCGTGCTCTCCGACCTCGGCACCAAGGGCGGCCTGGTCACCGATGCCGCCGGTCGAGTGCTGCGCGAGGACGGCCGCCCCATCCCCCGGCTCTATGCCTGCGGGAACACCACCGCCTCCGTCTTCGGCTCGGTCTATCCCGGCCCCGGCGCCCCCCTGGGCACCGCGATGGTTTTCGCTTCGCTGGCGGTGTTGGCGATCGAAGGAGATTCACCGGGTACCCGGTGAATGTGGACCCTCCCCGCTAATCCTTTAGCGGGGGAGCGTGAGTTTCACCGGGTACCCGGTGAAACTCATCCGGGATCAGCCCCTACCGCGCGGTCGGGAAATGGAAACTGGGGCCGTCCTCGGCCCGGGGCCAACTGGCGGTGACG
>JBFIDC010000246.1:0-5010 GCA_041581495.1 Nocardioides sp.
CAGCAGCAGCGGGTCGCCCTGGCCCGGGCCCTGATCAACCGGCCCAAGGTGCTGCTGCTCGACGAGCCGCTGGGTGCGCTCGACCTCAAGCTGCGCCGGCAGATGCAGATCGAGCTCAAGCGGATCCAGACCGAGGTGGGCATCACGTTCGTCCACGTGACTCACGACCAGGAGGAGGCCATGACCATGGCAGACACCGTGGCGGTGATGAACGGTGGCCTGATCGAACAGATGGGCGCACCGATGGATCTCTATGAGCACCCGCGCACCACCTTCGTCGCGAACTTCCTCGGGCAGTCCAACCTGATCCGCGGAACGGTGACCGGCCGGGAGGGCAAGGAGGTCGACGTGGACGTCGAGGGCACTCGGTTGCGCGCCCCGGCGGCAGGTGGGCAGGATTCGGTCGGCGAGGTGTGGCTGGGGATCCGCCCGGAGAAGGTCTTCCTGGCCGCGGCCGGGACCGAGGATGGTGCCCGCTCGAACGTGCTCGGTGGTGGAGTGATCTCCGACGTCAGCTTCATCGGGGTCAGCACCCAGTACCTCGCCAGGATGCCGTGGGGACAGGAGTTGATGGTCTTCGAGCAGAACACCGGCGCGCGCCAGAACTTCCGGGTCGGCGACACGGTGGACCTGCACTGGACGCCAGACCACACGTTCCTGCTGGACGCCAGCCAGGACGCCCGGGCCGGCGTGGAGCGCGAGGACGCGACGTGAGCCAGGCGGCCGGGGAGGAGCGCCGCTCCGGGCGTACCGGGTACCTCCTGCTGACTCCTGCCGCACTGTGGCTCACGGTCTTCTTCATCATCCCGCTGGTCAGCCTGGTCAGCACCTCGTTGTACGACCCCAGCGGGACGCTGGAGTTCGGCTACCAGATGACCGGGCACGTGCAGAACTACGTCTCGGTGATGGAGGACTACTCCGACCAGTTCCTGCGGTCGATGATGTACGCGGGAATCGCGACCGTGTCGTGCATCCTGCTCGGCTACCCGCTGGCCTACGCGATCGCCTTCAAGGGAGGACGCTGGCGCAACCTGATGCTGGTCGCGGTGATCGCGCCGTTCTTCACCTCGTTCCTGATCCGCACGTTGTCCTGGCAGCTGCTGCTGGCCGACCAGGGCTGGCTCGTCGACATGCTCCAATTCCTGCACGTGCTCGGTCCGGAGGGCCGGCTGCTCGCGACGCCGCTGGCGGTGGTGACCGGGCTGACCTACAACTTCTTGCCGTTCATGGTGCTTCCGCTCTATGCGTCCTTGGAGAAGATCGACCCGCGGCTCCACGAGGCCGGCGCTGATCTCTATGCGTCGCCGTTCACGACGTTCCGCAAGGTCACGCTGCCGTTGTCGATGCCAGGGCTGGTCGGGGGAACGCTGCTGACGTTCATCCCGGCGGCCGGTGACTACATCAACTCTCAACTGCTCGGGAACACCGGCACCCAGATGATCGGCAACGTGATCCAGAAGCTGTTCGACGGTGGCTCCTATCCGGAGGCGGCCGCACTCTCGGTCACGCTGATGATGGTGATCGTGGTGCTGGTGATGGCCTATGTGAAGCGCGCCGGGACCGAGGAGCTGCTGTGATGACGCGGGTCGGGAAGTGGGTCAGCGACCACGTCGTGCTCGGCATCGGACTGCTGGTGCTGCTCTACATGTCGCTGCCGATCTTCGTGGTGATCCTGATGTCGTTCAACGACCCGGTGGCACGCAACAGCTACCAGTTCGATGGCTTCACGATCGACAACTGGCTCAACCCGTGTGAACCGTTCGGGATGTGCGACTCGGTCGTGCTCTCGGTGCAGATCGGGTTCCTGGCCACCGTGGGCGCCACCATCTTGGGCTCGCTGATGGCCTTCGCGCTGGTCCGTCACCGGTTCCGAGGTCGCACGGTGGCGAACATCTTCACGTTCTTGCCGATGGCATCGCCGGAGATCGTGATGGGCTCCTCGCTGCTGGCGCTCTTCGTCTCGGCCGGCTTCGCCGGGGCGCTCGGCTTCTGGACGATCCTCGTCGCCCACATCATGTTCTGCCTGAGCTTCGTGGTGGTGACCGTCAAGGCCCGACTCGCGGGACTGGACCCCCGGCTCGAGCAGGCCGCGATGGACCTCTACGCCAACGAGTGGCAGACGTTCTGGAGGGTGACCTTCCCGCTGGTGTTCCCCGGGATCCTCTCGGCGGCCCTGCTGAGTTTCTCGTTGTCGTTCGACGACTTCATCATCACCAACCTGAACGCCGGGCAGGAGGTGACCTTCCCGATGTATGTCTGGGGCGCCGCCCAGCGCTCGATCCCGCCGCAGATCAACGTGGTGGGCACGGTGATGTTCCTGCTCGCGCTCACCCTCGTCCTCGTCGGCGAGTTCGGCAGTCGGCGCCGGGCGCGGTCGCTTGGCTAGGCGGCTTCTCGTCCGATTCGTCGCCGTGCTTGTCACGGGCACACTGCTGACCGCGTGCACCGCTGACCAGCGGCAGTCGGTCTCGCCGACCCCCACCGAGACGGCCGGCCCCGGCCGGAACCTTGATGTTGGCGCGTTGGTCATCCCGCCCGCGGCCGCGGTGATGCCGAGGACCTGGCGTGAGCGTTTCGTGATCCCCTACGGCGCGGGTGAAGTGCTGCTCGGCACCTCGCCCGGCGGCGAGGGCGGGTCGATGGACCTGGGGCCCGAGTCGGGTGCACCGGGACCGGATGGGACGTGGTGGTTCCTGGATGCGGCCAAGAAGCGTCTGGCCCACTATGACGCCAATGGTGGCTACCTGGGACAGGCCAAGATCCCCAAGAACCTGCTGGTCAACCGCACCTACTTCCAGTGGCAACTGCCCCACGTGTTGGCGGACGGCACCTTGTTCGCCGCCCGCCAGAGCGAGGAGGGCACCCACCTGCTCCGGATGAGAGACGGGGTGCTCGACGAGGTCGCGGTCGACGGATCGTTCTCACCGATCTTCGATGACGGGTCTCGTCTCTATGGCTTCGACGACACGAGCGAGTTGGTCGTCGTGGATCCGAACGATGGGTCACTGTCCTCCACCAAGGTCCTGCGCACCGCCTCGGGTGCGTCCTTCTCGTTCGGGGTGACTCGGCGGGGTCTGCGGATCGTCCTTCCGGGCACAGGCGTGTCCAAGGTGCTCCCCACGACCACGGCATCCGGCTCCCCGGCCCACGTCGGGATCCAGGTCCGCGCCGGGGCTGACGAGGTGCTCCACCTCTTCCTCACCGGTGCTGGTGAGGATGACGAGTCGGTGCAACTCGTCGGCGCCACCCTGATCGATGCCGCCGGTCACGTCGCGGACGTGGAACCGCTGTCCAACCCGTTCACTCCGGCCGACCCCGGCAGCCCGGCGCAACTCGCCATGGCTCCCGGCTCCTCGACCCCGATGCTGGTCTATGTCGACACCGACGGCGTGCACGTCTATGAGCGAACGGTGAGTTCCGAGTGATGCGCAGGTGCTGACATCTAGGGGGATCGCCCGGATCTGGAGCACCCGGATCTGCCGCAGATAGCGTGCTGCGGCCGTGCGGAGGTCCGCCGTCTCTTCCCGCGCAAGTCTCAGGTGGAGTGTCGCACCGCGTGCCGGACGTAGACCACGCCGTTGTCGAATCGTCGGTGGTCCAGAAGTTCGAGGTCGAGTCGTACTCCTCGAGGCAGCGCCGGCCTGCCGCCACCGACGATGACCGGGCACAGCAGCAGCACGCACTCGTCGACGAGGCCGTGCCGGAAGGCCTCTGCTGCGATCTCCGCCCCTCCAATGCTCAGGTCCGAGCGGGAGGTTTCCTTGAGCCGTCGCACCGCCTCGGGCTCGAACTGCCGCTCGATCCTCGTGCGCGCAGTCGAGACGTGGCTGAGTGAGGAGGAATAGACGACCTTGTCGGTATCACGCCAGATCTTGGCGTACTCACCGACCACCTCGGGCTCGTTCGTCAACCAGTCGTCGCTTTCCCACACGCGCATCGTCTCGTACATGCGTCGGCCATAGAGAGACGTGCCGATGTGCCGCTCGTGCTCGTTCCAGAACCCGTGCACGGCCGCGTCCGGCACGGACCAGTCGAACGAACCCGTCTCGTCCTCGAGGAAGCCGTCGAGCGAGATGTTTGCTGCATAGATCAACTTACCCATGGCGCCCTCCGCCCAGACGAGGGCAACAGCGTGCGACGTCACGCAACGCACCGTCAACAGATCCACTACTAGATCGATGAGACCGCCGCGCCTCTGCGCCGAAATGTACATTTACGCGGTTACAGCGGTACGCTGGGTGCCATGAGTGACATGACCGTGAGCGACGCTCGATCGCGTCTGGCCGACGTCGTGGACGCGGCCAGGGTCGGTCATGACCCGGTCTACCTGACTCGTCGCGGACAGCGGGTGGCCGCGGTCATCGACTCCGAGGACCTGGACCGCTTGATCGCCGCCGCGGAAGACTTGGCCGACATCAAGGCGGCGCGGGCAGCCCGTGCCGAGATCGCCGACGGCGAGCCGGCGATCCCTTGGGAGCAGGTCAGGGCCGACCTCGGCCTGGCATGACCTACCGTGTCGAGGTCGCTGCTGCGGCCGTCCGGCAGCTGCGCAAGTTGGACCGTCCCGCCCAGCGCCGGGTACAGGCGGCGATCGAGTTGTTGGCACTCGAGCCTCGACCGAGCGGAACGACGAAGCTCGTCGGTGGAGATGGCGAATGGCGCGTTCGCACTGGCGACTACCGGATCGTGTATGAGATCCACGACAACGTGCTGCTTGTTCTTGTCGTCGCAGTCGGGCACCGACGCGAGATCTACGACCGCCGCTAGCTCAAAGCACTGAGTTGCCGCAGATCGCGTGCGCTTGCGGCTAACCGGGTCTGCCCCGATCCTGGCGGTTCGGCTACCCGGCGGGAGTCTCTTAGGCGGCGAAGTCGTCGAGGTTGAGGGTCGGCATGTTGCGGTAGATCTCGCCGAGGACTGGTCGTTGGTTGGTTGAGTTGTGGCCCACGGTTCGGGTGCCGGTGTGGTCGACGAGGTAGGTCTGGCCGTGGGGGTCACGCCAGAGGTAGA
>JBFIDC010000247.1:0-4997 GCA_041581495.1 Nocardioides sp.
GACGGCGATGATCCGGACGTCCTCGAGTGGTCTCATTTCTTCAGCTCCTGGATCACCGCGATGAGCTCCTTCTGAGCGGCCCGGATCTCTGCCGGTGCCAATCCGTGAGTGGGCGGGGTGAGCTTGACCGTGTCGGCCAAACCGTCGTACGCCGAGATCGATTCGGCCACGTCGTCGCGGGTGCCGGACGCCGTGAGCGCTGTGACCATGCGGTCGGGCACCGCCTCGGCCAGGCCGGCGGCGGTCCGCCCGGAGCGGAAGGACTCGACGACACCGGCCTGCTCGTCGGCGAGGTCGTGGAAGGCGAAGAAGTCGGCGTAGGTGCGCACCGAGGCATAGAAGCCGACCATGCCGGCGCTGCGCCGACGGGCCAGGGCCGGATCGGCGTCAACCGAGACACACGTGGAGGTCACCACGTCGAGGTCGGCGCGCTCCCGGCCGCCGCGCTCGAGCCCGGCAGTGAGTTCGGGCAGGATGCGCTCGCGCAGGAACGCCGGCGAGGTCAACTCGTGAGAGATCCACCCTTGGCCGATCTCACCGGCCAGTCGGGTCATGACCGGGCCCATCGCCGCCAGATAGATCGGGATGTCGGTTCGCGTCACGGCATAGGGGCGCTGGTATCCGCGGATCCGCATCGGGGCCCGCTCGCCGTCCAGATCGATCGGCTCGCCGGTGGTGCAGCCGGCCCAGAAGGCGCGGATGTTGCGCACGGTCTCGCGCAGGTGGGTGGCCGGCTTGCCCCAGTCGACGTGGTGCCAGTCCTCGTTGAGGCGTTGCACGCCGGTGCCCAGACCGAGGACCAGTCGTCCGCCGGAGATCTCGTCGAGGTCCAGCGCCTCGAGCGCGGTGGTCATCGCACTGCGCGTGAAGGCCAACGCGACGGCCGTGCCGACGCCGATGGTCGAGGTCGACTGGGCGAGCGCCGCGGCCGAGACGGTGGCGCTGCGGTGCAGTTCGGGCAGCCAGGCCACCTCGGCGCCGGCGGCCTCCGCGGCGCGGCCCGCCTCGGCGACCTCGGCCAGGGTCTCGCCCCAGGGCCCGAACGTGATCCTCATGTGGTCGGCTGCCCTCAGTCCAGGGTGAGCGGGTTGTCGGCGACTGGGAAGATGCCCTCGACCTGCTTGGCGCCACGCTTGTAGACATAGAAGGTGCGCAGGAACGAGCACACCTCGGCGCCGTCCTGGTTGAGGGTGTGGGTGCGCACGGTGACGATGCCGGCATGGGGCCGCGAGTCCGATTCGCGCTTCTCGATGACGATCGACTCGCTGTAGAGGGTGTCACCGGCGAAGACCGGGTGGGTCATCTTGATGTCGTCCCAGCCGAGATTGGCGAAGGCGTTCTGGGTCAGGTCCGTCACGCTCTGCCCGACAGCGATGGCCACGGTCAACGTCGAGACGACCAGGGGCCGCTTGAACTCCGAGCGGGCGGCGTACTCGGTGTTGAAGTGCATCTGGTTGGTGTTCATCGTCAGCAACGTGAACCAGGTGTTGTCGGCCTCGCTGACGGTGCGGCCGAGGGGGTGCTGATAGATGGCGCCAACTTCGAAGTCTTCGAAGAAGCGGCCTTGCCAGCCGGCTTCGTTGCTCATGCGGTCTCCTTCATCAACCAGGCGGCGACCGCATCGGGTGCGGTCAAGGGGGCATCGTGTCCGGCTTCGAGGACGTCGTAGGCGGCGCCCTCCGCGTCCATCCTGGACCGGGTCGTCAGGCTGGGGTACCCGGGCGGTGTTGCCGAACAGAACGCGTAGCGTGCTGGGATGGCCGAGGTGGCCGCAGGCATCGGGTCGAGGCTGGGAGCGAACGGCGTCGCGGTGAGCCGGGCGCTGGCCCAGGCCGCGGTCTGCGCGTCGAGATCACCGTGCGCCTCGAGGGGTCGCGCCGGGATGAGGGTCTCGCGCGGTGGCAACTGCTCGGGAACGGCGGCTGCGACGTCGACGGCCCGCTCGCCCGGCCGCGGCACGGCCGCGTCGAGGTAGGCCAACTGGGCAATGCGCTTGGGATCCCGCGCCGCTGCGGCCGAGGTGATGACGCCACCTTGGCTGTGGCCCACCAGCACCACGTCGGTGAGATCCTCGTGCTCGAGCAGGCCCACGACCTGATCGGCCCAGACGTCGAGGCCGCTGACCTGCCCGGCCTGCGCCGCGAGTTCGCCGCAGCCCAGGAGGCTCGGGGCATAGACCTCGTGGCCCGAGGCAGCGAGCGGAGGTTGGACCCGTCGCCAGGACCAACCGCCTCGGAAGGCTCCGTGGATGAGGACGAAGGTGGTCACGGTGCGGGGTTCCCTGGCTCGTCGAGCACGACCTCGGCGTACTCGCGCGGGTAGGAGTCGTAGGGGCGCAGGTGCTCATACATCCGCTCGGTGTGAGCGACGTAGTCGGGGTGCCGGGTGCACTCCTCATAGGACTCGATCGAGTCGAACCACCGAAGGTGGGTGAAGTGGGTGGGGTCCTCGACGCCACGGACCAACCTGCGGCCGCGGAACCCGGGGTGGTCGCGGAAGAAGCGGCCGAACTCGCCGTTGAGCGCGATGTAGGCCTGGGCGTGCGCCTCGGCGTCGTCACCTTCCTTGGTCCAGGCTTGGCTGATCACCGTGATCACAACTGCTCACCTCCGGGCGGACTCGACCCATTTCTGTGGCCCGTTGCTGAGCCTGGGGACTAGTATCGTAGATCATATACGAATATGCTCGCTGCGTGACCGCCAGCACTCAGACCAAAACCATTCACCAGTTCTTGGCCGACGCCCCCGACGTCGACCGATCGGAATTGTGGGGCGCCCTGTGGGACATCCTCAGCGAGGCCAAGGACAAGATCACTGCCGAACTCGAGGTGTCTCCACACGCCTCTGGCGCGGATCTGGACTATTGGACCTCCCCCGACGGCGGATACGAGGGTTCCCTCAACCCCTATGTCGGCGATCCGGACGAGGGCGTCGAGTGGCTGGTGCACTCCTGGATCGGCAACCGCAAGGCCTCGATCCTCGACATGAACCTGCAGGTCTGGCTCGGACCGCACATCGACGTGCCCCACCTGGTGATCGTGTTCGGCACGGTGCCCAACGTCTTCCACTTCTCCGACCTGGTGCCGCGCCGCGACCCGATGGTCGACGTGGACTACCTCAACCGCTACTTCGACCCGATCAACTCCTCGTGGCTTCAACTGCGCGGGGACGACCGGTTCTCCTGGTCGGTCAGCCACGGCACCTATATGCGGGCCTTCAACTCACCGATCGCCAACTCCTACATGGCACTGTGCCCCGACGACGAGGCCGTGCAGATCTTGGGCGACTCGGTGCGCGAGCGCGTCGACACCTGGCTGGGCTGGGTGCGCGATGCAAAGCCCGTCCCGGTCGAAGAGCGCGCCGCACTGCGCGAGCGGGACCACCTGGTCCGCCGCTACGGCTACACGCTGGACCCGATGAACGAACTGTCGAAGAAGTTCCTCGGCGCCGAGCGGGTCGACGAACTGGTCGCCGTGCGCGCCGGGCTGGGCCAGATCGCCGACCTGGACGGCTAGTCCGCCCGCTCGCGGTCCTTGGCGCCGAGCACGCCGCCGGCCCACAGCGCCCAGAGCACCAGGACCGGCTGGAAGAACAGCCGGATGAAGCGCGCCCGATCGGTGGTCAGCCCGAAGGCGTCCTTGCCCTCGACGTACTGCGCGATGTTGCCGGGGAAGATGATCACGAAGAACGCCGCGAGCAGCGCGCCGATCAGACGCCGGTGACGCGGCAACGCCACGAAGGCCGCACCGAGTGAGATCTCGGCCGCCCCGGAGGCCAGCACCGTGAGGTCCGCGTCGACAGGGAACCACTCGGGCACCTGCGCCTGGAACTCCTCGCGCTGCGTGGTCAGGTGGAGCACCCCGGCGCCGACCATGAAGCCACCGAGCAGGATCCGCGCCGCGTGGCGCCCCAGGGAACTCATGTGGCGAGGCTAGCCCCCAGGTCTCGCTGCGGGACCCCGTTACCCGACGCCCTTGCCCTGACGTTCGGCGTTGACGAGTTCGACGAACTCCGCGTCGACGACGCTGACGCCACGGTCCTTGGCCTTCGCGATGATCCCTTTGAGAGCGACCTTCACGAACGGGCGCGGGATGCCGGTCAACTGCTGGCAGGCCTCGCGAGTGAACGCCACCTCGGGATCGATCCGGTTGGCCTCATAGAGGATCGCCTCCTCCTTGGGGCCCTTGTCGGTCGGCGTCCTCAGCATGAACGGCTTGCGCAGTTCGGCGAACCAGAACTGGGTTCCCCCGCGGAAGCCGAAGGTGATCGGCATCCGCGGCATGGCCTTGGCCTCGTCGCCGAGGTTGCGCGCCCAGCGATCCTTGAGCAGCACGTTCTCGATGCGGAGCACGAAGTACTCCGGTGTCGCACCGTCATCGCGGATCGGCTGGTCGGTGTCCCACGAGCACTCATAGACCTGGAACGCCTCGCCGAGCAGATGTGGGAAGCGATTGCCGTCCGGCTCGCGGCCCGGCGTCGGGCTCGCGATCAGGGAGTAGGGGTTGTCACCGCTCTTCTCAGCGGTGCTCTGACCGGGGTAGCCGAGGCTGACGATCTTCTTCAGGTCGCGTCGGTCGA
This sequence comes from Nocardioides sp., assembly GCA_041581495.1. Classification (GTDB taxonomy): domain Bacteria; phylum Actinomycetota; class Actinomycetes; order Propionibacteriales; family Nocardioidaceae; genus Nocardioides. The sequence goes on from JBFIDC010000247.1 coordinate 4,578, forward strand.
ACTCGACGTAGTTCAGCGAGCAGACGCCGGTGCGCTTGATGTTGGCCTCGGTGTTGGACCCCTGCCGACTGATCAGGAGCAGCGAGCGGCCACTGATCACTTCGAACGGGAAGCTCAACTGGTAGGGCGCGACGTTGGTCTCGCCGTGCTCGTCGACAGTGGTCACCAGCGCGAACGACGAGGGCCAGTAGGAACTCGACTGGTACCAGTTGTCCCGCAGGGGGACGGCGACGAAGGGCTCCTTCGCCGCCGCACCCCGACGTCTCTTCAGTGAGCCCACATCAACTCTGTTCGGACAGCAGGTCCACCATCGCCCGCGCGGAGTCGGCGCCGACGAGGCGGTCCAGGAATCCCCAGACCGGGTTGGTGCGTGGCGAGAAGATCGCCGCCCGGCTCCGCGCGTCGCGCGCGGCCAGGTCA
>JBFIDC010000248.1:0-4919 GCA_041581495.1 Nocardioides sp.
CGACGGACGCCTCGCATGCACGATGGCCCTCGGTCCGCCGCTGCTTCGGTTGACGGTGAAGACGGCGAACGCCGTCCCGCCCGGGGTGACCACCACGCGCTGGTCACCCTGGGCGTCGTCGCCGGGCGCAGAGAGGGTGACCGGACCCGTCGGCGTCTGTGCGGCGAGCGCTGGAACGGCCGCCAGGGTGGCCAAGATCAGTAGTCCGGCCAAGGTGAGGCAATAGCCAGCCCTGGCGGCGGAGAGACGTCCCATGTCTCCTCCTGGTTGCTCAAAGTATTTCAAGATCTCACAAGGACAGGCCCCTGAATAGAGCCAACTTCAGGTGACCTCGCGAGTCCCTCACGAGCCTGCCTAGACTCGTAGCGATGATCGCGACCAGCGCCGCCACACCGCACCGGGGCTCCACGCCCACAGTGCGGATGCTGGTGTGCGCCGCGGTGCTGGCGGGCCTGTTCCTCATGCACGGGATGACCGATCACGCAGTGGCCGGCACCGAGATGAGCCTGGCCACGCACCCCGTAACGCTGACGGCCGGCGACACCCCGGAGTCGCACTCGATGCACGGCAGCGCTCAGGCTGGCACCGCTGCCATCACGGTTGGCGAATCCGGCGGCGAGGGCCACGCGATGGCGTTGATGGGCCTATGCCTGGCTGTGCTCGCAGCGACAGTCGCCGGGCTCCTGCTGCTCGGCTCGCATCGCGTTGGTCGCCTCGTTCGCCGCGCTTCCCCCGGCCTCACACTCGCCATCCCGGCCGCCCGCCGCGACCGAGATCCGCCCTCCCTGTTCGAACTGTCGATTCTGCGGACGTGATGAGCAGGCGGCACCGGCCTCGCCGTCGCCGCCGTTCCCTCACGCCCACACTCACTTCAGTTCACAGGAGAAGACCCATGTTCAAGAAGCTCACCCTGCTGGCCGCCGTACTCGCCGCCACCTCGTCACTGGCCGCCTGCGGCAACGACGACTCCAGGACCGCCATCCCCACGACCCAGACCGCAGCCAACGGCGAGAGGTTCAACGACGCCGACGTCGCCTTCGGGACCAACATGATCCCGCACCACGCGCAGGCACTGCTGATGGTCGATATGACCATCGGGCGCGATCTCAGCCCGGAGTTCCAGACGCTGACCGAAGACATCCGGGACGCCCAAGGGCCCGAGATCGAGCAGATGACGACGTGGCTCACCGAGTGGGATCAGCCGATCCCCGAGACCGCCCGCGATCACTCCAACTCCCACGACGGCATGGGCATGGGGATGGACTCCGACATGCCCGGGATGATGTCGGACGATGACCTCGATGGGCTCGAGATGACCATGGGGAGCGGCTTCGAGTCGATGTGGCTGACGATGATGATCGAGCACCACGAGGGCGCCATCGAGATGGCCGAGACCGAACTCGCCGACGGCGTGCACCCGGGCTCGTTGGCTCTGGCTCAGGACATCATCGACGGCCAGACCGCCGAGATCGCGACGATGAAGGCGATGCTCGGATGAGGAAGCCCGCTCTCGGCCTCGCCACCGCGCTGCTGGTCACTGGCGGCTGCTCCACCGACTCCCCCGGGCGCGACGGCGGCGACTCGCCGGCTGACGCGGTCGGCCACGTCCACGCTCTCGGCGTCGACCCCGCCGACGGCACGCTCTATGCCGCGACCCACACCGGCGTGATGCGGGTCGCGGACGACGGCGAACTCACGCGAGTCGCCGACCGCTACCAGGACACGATGGCGTTCACCGTCATCGGCCCCGGCCACTTCCTCGGCAGCGGGCACCCGGACCTCCAGGAGGACCTGCCCTCCCATCTCGGTCTCATCGAGTCGACCGATGCCGCCGAAACGTGGGAGATCCGCTCCCTGGGCGGTGAAGCCGACTTCCACAGCCTGACGGCGTCGGGAGGCAGGACCTACGGCTACAACGCGATCGCTGGCGAACTGCTCGTCAGCGACGACCTCACGACGTGGACGCGCATGGCGCAAGGCGACGTCATCGATCTGGCAGCCGAGCCGGATGCCCCCGACACGTTGGTCGCCTCGGTCCCGGACGGCACCGTTCACCGGTTCTCCGGTGGCGGCGACGCCGTGCAGTTGACCGAAGCGCCACCGCTTCTGCAGTTGGCGTGGCCGTCTCCCGACGCCCTGTTGGGGGTCACCGCGACTGGGGAGATCTTCCTCAGCGACGACGCCGGCGACACCTGGACCCAGGTTGCCGAGGCGCCAGGGACGCCCGCCGCCTTCGACGCCACCGAGAAGATCTGGCACGTGGCGACCGAAGGCGGCATCTCAGCCTCAGAGGATTCAGGCAAGACCTGGCGAACGATCCTCGAGATCGATCACTGACGTCGATCACTGATCACTGAGGCTGGAAGCCCCGCAACCGCAGGCTGTTGCTGACCACGAACACGCTCGAGAACGCCATCGCGGCACCGGCCAGCATCGGGTTCAGCAGTCCGGCGGCCGCCAACGGAAGGGCGGCCACGTTGTAGGCGAACGCCCAGAACAGGTTGCCCTTGATGGTGCCCAGCGTGCGGCGGGCCAGGCGGATCGCGTCGGCAGCCACCCGCAGGTCGCCGCGCACCAGGGTGAGGTCGCTGGCCTCGATGGCCACGTCGGTGCCGGTGCCCATCGCCAACCCGAGGTCGGCCTGGGCGAGGGCGGCGGCGTCGTTGACGCCGTCGCCGACCATGGCCACGACCTTGCCCTGTGCCTGGAGGCGCTTGACCACCTCGACCTTGTCGGCGGGCAGCACGTCGGCGAACACGTCGTCGGGGGCGATGCCGACCTCGGCTGCCACCGAGCGGGCCACCGTCAGGTTGTCGCCGGTGAGCAGGATCGGCCGCAGCCCGAGGTCGCCGAACCGGCCGATCGCCTCGGCCGAGGTGGCCTTGATGGCGTCGGCCACCACGACGATGCCGCGGGCGGCGCCGTCCCAGCCGACGGCAACGGCGGTGCCGCCACCGGCCTGTGCCTGGGTCAGCGCGGCCTCCAACTCCGCCGAGAGGTGCTGGGACCACTCGGCGAGCAGTTGCGGTCGGCCCACCAGCACGGCGTGGCCTTCGACGATCCCCTGCACCCCGAGGCCCTCGAGGTTGGCGAAGTCCTCGACCGCGGGCAGGTCGCCGACACGTTCGCGGGCGCCGGTGGCGATGGCGGCCGCGATCGGATGCTCCGAGGCATCCTCCAGCGCACCGGCGAGGCGAAGCACCTCGTCGGCGTCCTCACCCTCGGCGGCGATCACCTCGGTCAGCGTCATCTGACCCGTGGTCACGGTGCCGGTCTTGTCGAGCACGATGGTGTCCACGCGCCGGGTGGATTCGAGCACCTCGGGGCCCTTGATCAGGATGCCGAGTTGGGCGCCACGGCCGGTGCCGACCATCAGCGCGGTCGGTGTGGCCAGGCCCAGGGCGCACGGGCAGGCGATGATCAGGACGGCGATGGCCGCGGTGAACGCGGCGGAGGTGCCGCCGCCGATGGCGAGCCACACGCCCAGCGTGCCGAGGGACAGCGCGATCACGATCGGCACGAAGATGCCCGAGATCCGGTCGGCCAGTCGTTGGACCTCGGCCTTGCCGTTCTGGGCGTCCTCGACCAGTCGCGCCATTTGGGCGAGCTGGGTGTCGGTGCCGACCCTGGTGGCGCGGACGACCAGGCGCCCGCCGCCATTCACGGTCGCGCCGACCACGGTGTCGCCGACCGCGACCTCGACCGGCACTGATTCGCCGGTGAGCATCGAGGCGTCGACGGCCGAGGACCCCTCGGTGATGACGCCGTCGGTGGCGATCTTCTCCCCCGGCCGGACCACGAACAGGTCACCGACGGCGAGTTGGTCGGTCGGGATCCGCACTTCGGCACCGTCGCGGAGCACCGCGACCTCCTTGGCGCCGAGTTCCATCAGCGCCCGCAGGGCAGCGCCCGAGCGACGCTTGGCCCGTGCCTCGAAGTAGCGCCCGGCCAAGATGAACGTCGTGACGCCCGCCGCGACCTCGAAGTAGATGTTGCCGGCGCCGTCGCTGCGCTGCACGGTGAGTTCGAAGGGGTGCTTCATGCCGGTCATGCCGGCGTGGCCCCAGAACAAGGCATAGAGCGACCAGCCGAACGCCGCCAGGGTGCCCATCGAGATGAGCGTGTCCATCGTGGTGGCGCCGTGGCGCAGGTTGACCCAGGCGGCGCGGTGGAAGGGCAGTGCTCCCCACACCACGACCGGGGCGGCCAGGGTCAGCGAGAGCCACTGCCAGTTGTCGAACTGCAGCGCCGGCACCATCGCCATCGCAATGACCGGGACCGCGAGCAGCGCCGAGATCAGCAGGCGTTGCCGCAGCGCTGCCGTCTCGTCGTCGACCGGTTCGGACTCCTCGGTCTCGCTCTCGGGTCGCGGCAGCGTCGCGGCGTACCCGGCCTGCTCGACGGTGGCCACCAGGTCCTCGGGCGCGACCTCGGGGCCGAAGGTGACCTTGGCCTTCTCGGTGGCGTAGTTGACGGTGGCGGTGACCCCGTCGAGCTTGTTGAGCTTGCGCTCGATCCGGTTGGCGCACGACGCACAGGTCATCCCGGTGATGTCGAGTTCGACGGCCTGCTGGGTCACCGGCGTCGGGGTGGGCGTGGCTGTCATGTCAGCACGTAGCCCGCCTCCTCGACCGCGGCCTGGACGGCGGAGCGGTCGAGGGGTTCGCTGCTGGTGACCGTCACGGCCCCGCTCTCGAGGACGACCTCGACGTTCTCGACGGAGGGGATCTCGGAGATCTCCTCGGTGACCGAGGCGACGCAGTGGCCGCAGGTCATGCCGGTGACGGTGTAGGTGGCGGTTGAGCTCATAACTATGACTCCTTATCGGTGGATGATCGGTGGATGGTGGCTAGTTGGAGTGTTGACTGGTCGTGCTCTCGGCGCCGAGTTCGTCGGCCACCGAGACCACGAGCCCGCCC
>JBFIDC010000249.1:0-4898 GCA_041581495.1 Nocardioides sp.
AAGGCCTCGGTCCCGTCGAAGGACCGCAACGCGACGGTTTGCACCTCGGCGTAGTTGGTGGTCGCGCCGGTGACGAGTTCGGTGACCTCATCGATCGTCTTCTGCGAGAAGTACGGGTCAGTGTGGGGCTGGAGGTCATCGGAGAAGCAGATCCCCGCGTAGGCCATCACCGAGGATCCCGACCCCGGCTCGACGGCCGTCGAACCGTTGCGGTTGGGCGGGGCGCAACTGCCGTTGAGGCCGTTGAAGGTGTGGTTCCCGTTGAACTGGTGACCCATCTCGTGGGCCACGTAGTCGATGGCGAAGAAGTCGCCGGTCGGATCCTCCAACCCGGTGCAGCCTGCCGCCTTGCGGGTCTTGCCGACCACGCCGAGGCCGGCGATGCCACCGCCGCCGCCACCGAGCGCGATGTGCCCGATGTCGTAGTTGTCGGCGCCGACGATCTGGCCGATGGCAAAGGTGTTGCGGGTCAGCAGATCGCTCGAACAGGTCGACAACTGGTCCGCGGTGTAGCAGGCGCTGGCGCCACACGGGCCGTTGGCGCCGGTGGCTTTGGCCTCGGTGTCCAGGTTGAGGCCGTCGGACCCGTTGGCCAGGACCATCCGGATCGCGAAGTCGTTGTTGTAGATCTGGTTGACCCGGTTCATCAGCGTCGCCTTCTCGGCGAGCACGTCGGAGGTCGCGAAGTAGGTGGCGTAGGCAGGGTCGGTCACGAGCGCGACCCGGAAGGTACGCCGCATCACCTCCGCGCCGGGAGCCTCGCCGGCTCGGTTGAGCAGACCTTCGGATTCCGCGAGGCGCTTGCCCTGCTCGGCCAGTGGGGCGGTCTCATCGAAGTGAGGGGCCTTGCCGAGGTCGTCGACGTAGTAGCTCAGGTGGGTGGTGGCGCCACGGCGGTTGTAGGCCGGGTCGATGTACCAACTCTGGCCGCCGAGGTCGTTGACCGAGGCGTGGAACCCGTTGGGTGTCACGTCGAGCGCCACGCTCGTGGTCGGGTCGTCGACCTGGTTGCCGGCGTAGGTCTTGATCTCGGGGTGTTGGGCTGCGAGTTCGGCGGCCATGACCGGGACCTCGACGACCCGGAAGTCGACGGCGCCGCCCTCAGGGTCCGGCAGGCGCACCGTGGTCGGCGTCTCGGCCCCACGGGCGACGGCCTGTTCGGTGGGCGCCGCCGCCAAGATGCCGCGGAGGTCCCGAACATCGGCGGCGACCGCGGTGAAAGCCGTGGGCGCCACCCGCGCCGTCTCGGCGTTCAACGAGAAGTCGGGGAGCACCTCGAAGCTACCGACCTCGGTGATCGGGAGCGGGTCGACCGCCGCGATGGCCGCCGGGAGGAACGGCAGTGTCGCGACGGCGGCGGAGACCGCAGTGACGACAACGAGGCGGGCGCGAGTGCGTGGGTTCATCATTCACCGATCAATGCGTGACGGGTACGCGGGCAGGAGTCAACGACGGGGTCGTTCAAGGTGCAACGAGGCGCCGGTGATCGGGTTACTCCAAGCGACGGCGGTTCACCAGGTCGTAACACCCGGGGGCTCCCCGCGAGGAGCGCCCGGTCAGCCCATCCACTCGACCAGTCGACGCGCCAACTCGGGGCCGGCGTCCTCCTGGATGAAGTGACCGCCGGTGATGCGGTCGTGTGGCTGTCCCTTGGCGCCGGGAACGTGGGCGATCAGGGGTTTGTCGGCTCCGCCCAGGATCGGGTCGTTGCGTCCGAACACGCACAGGAACGGCTTCTCCCACTCGCCGAGTGCGGCCCAGGCGGCGCGGTTGGCCGGGACGGCGGGGTCATCGGTGGAGGTGGGAACCAGCGCCGGCATCGCCCGCGGGCCCGCCTGAAAGGACGAGTTGGGGAAGGGTGCGTCGTAGGCGGCCTTGACCGCTGCCGAGGGCTTGGACGTCGTGGCCGTGGTGACGATGCGTCCAGCCGGGAACACCGGGGTGAAGCGCGCGAAGGCTCGCCACGCGCGGAACGCCATCGGGGTCGGACGATCGGCGGTGGGCAAGAAGCCGTTGGCGACCATCACCCGCGCGACCCGGTCGGACTGCTCGGCGGCGATCCGAAGCCCGATCAGCGAACCCCAGTCCTGCACGAACAGCGTGATGTCGCGGAGATCCAGCGCCTCGATCCAGGCGGTCACCCACTCGACGTGACGCAGATAGGTGTGGTCCTCGCGGCGCCGAGGTTTGTCGGAGCGTCCGAAGCCGATCAGGTCGGGCGCGAGCGCGCGATGCCCCGCGGTGACGACCGGCGGAATCATGGTGCGGTAGAGATAGCTCCACGAGGGTTCGCCGTGCAGCATCACCACCGGTGATCCGTCGCGGGGTCCCTCATCGAGGTAGGCCATCCGAACCGGGTCCGAGTCGGAGGCGGCGACGTCGAGGTAGTTCGGTTGGAACCCGAAGTCCGGCAGCGATGCGAAGCGGGACTCGGGGGTGCGGAGGACGTCCATGAGGGCCATCGTCGCAGGCCAGGGTCTTGACGGGGCTCGGGATCGCGACGACGGTTTCTCCATGCGTCGTGCGCCCCACCAGAACGTGGCGACCGTCTTGGTCGACCCGGCGGTGCAACGCGAGCTCGAACTCGACCTCATCGCCCGCGACCTGTGGTTGTGGCCGGTGGCCACGGCGCCGGTCAGCCTCGACGGCCCCCGGCAGGCCTTCCAGATCCGGCGCCGCATGATCGAGGCGAAGCGCGGGGAGTGGGATGACGCGAACACGTGGGAGCCGGCGTGGATCTCATTCGGGGAGAGTTGGTATGTCGCCGACGAGCCGCTGCCCTGGGCGGCCCACGCGGCGCTGTGGCAGGTGCTCGCCGGACATCAGGACAATGTGCGCTACCGCAAGTGGGTGGGTGGCATCCCGCGGCTCCACGTGCCGCGCGAGCGGGTGAGTTAGAGCCGTCCCTCAGCCGGGCAGCACCGAACGCACCCGGTCGTTGAGCCACCGCTGGATCTCGAGCGCGGTGTCAATCACGGGATCACTCGGGTCGGCGCCGCCGAGCACCCGGACCTCCCAGACGCCGTACCAAGCGACGTAGGCGCCGACGATGAGCACGAGCACACCCATCGCGCGCGGCAGCCACTGGCCGGCGCGGCGCAACGGCCCGACGATCGCGCCGGAGGCGAGCGCGACGCTGATGGCCGCGACTCCGACGACCGCCCCCATGCCGACCGCGTAGGCCACGAAGAGGGTCAGCCCTTCGCCGACCTCATCGGAGCGCAGGCTGGTGACGACGATGGCCAGGAACGGCGCGATCGTGCAGGTGAGCGAGGCCAGTGCGTACACGATTCCGTAGCCGAACGCAGCGATGATCCCGCGCCCCTCGAAGCCGGCGAAGCGGGGCAGGGGCACGCTGAGTTTCCCCCCGCTGATCAAGACCACTCCGACCACGGCCAGGAGCAGGCCGGTCGCCGCGGTGACGTAGGGGAGGTAGCGCTGGGAGGCCGCCGCCACGGGAGCGATCGCGAGTCCGAAGATCGCGAAGACCAACACGAATCCGCCGGTCATCGCGACTGTCGCCTTGGCGGCGCGTCCCACGGCCGGAAGGCTCTGTGCGGCCGCCCGCAGGCGACCGTGTTCGGTGGTGGGTGCCGCTGGCGCCGCGCCCGCAGGCGGGAGGATGAACATCGTCAGATACGCCGGGAGCAACGCGAAACCGCAGGGATTGAGCGCGGCCAACGCGCCGGCGGTGAGGGCCAGGCTGAGTGCGGCGGTATCCATGGTTGCTGCTGGCGCTCAGGCGCCGGCGAGATCGGCGAGCGTGCCGGCCAGCGCGTCGTCGTTGGAGTAGCCGGTGCGCAGCACTTCCTCGCCCTTGGCGTCGAGGACGACGAACGAGGACTGCTCGACGATGCTGAACCGCTTCCACAGTGCACCGTCGGGGTCGCTGAGGTGGGTGATGGCGGGGAACTCCTTGGCGAAGCCCGCGATGGCATCGCCACTGTCGAGTGAGCCGACCCCCACGATGGTGACCTCGCCGGAGTACCGGTCGGCCAGGTCGGTCACCTCGGGCGCCTGGCCGCGGCACACCGCGCACCACGGCGCCCAGAACCACAGCACGACCGGCTTCCCGGCCACCGAGGCGCCCGCGAACTCCGCGCCGGCCACGGTGCGACCCTCGAAGTCCAAGATCTCAGGGACAGCCGCGGATGGGGTCTGGGCCGCGCTGCTGGTGGTCGCTGGACTCGACGGTGTCGTGACGGCGGCGCTGGGGGCGGCGCTGGAGGACGACGTCGTCGGTTCCGCCGCGTCCTGGTTGGTCGCGGGCGAACCGCTGCACGCGGAGGCAAGCACTGCCAACGCCACGAGCAGAGCCGCCAGGCGCCCTGGGCGCAGGCTCGGGTGAGGCACGGACACGGTCGACTCCAGTCGGCTCGAAGGCTTGTCCCTCCACCCTGCCCTGTCGATCGGCCCAGGCGAAGGTGGCGGCGGTTACGGATCCCTTACGTCAGCCTGCCGAGGGGGCGGGTGCAACAAGATCGGCCGAAGAGGTTTGAACCATGCGTGAAGTGGGCAGGTTGACGTGGACCAGCAATCCACACAAGGAGAAGTCATGGGATACGGCCTTGGAGCAGTTCTACTCGCGGTGGGCCTCGTGCTCGCTCTCGCCGTCACCGACTCGGTCAGCGGCGTCGACCTGACGACCATCGGGTGGATCCTCACCATCGTCGGCGGACTGCCCGAGGGGCCGCGAAGCGTCTCGGTGTTTGTGGTCAACAAGCGGGTATCGTCGCCCGATGAAGTCAGCGACGAGGCGTTCATTTTCCAGGTCGAGTTGGAACTGCTCCCCTTCGCCCAGGGACACCGAAACCCGGCGGTCCTCGTAGCCGAGATAGGACGCCACCACCGTGTAATCGCCGGCCGGAATTCCCGCAATCACGTAGTAGCCGCTGGTA
>JBFIDC010000250.1:0-4882 GCA_041581495.1 Nocardioides sp.
ACACGGTCTTGCCGTAGGCCTGCACGAAGTAGGGGTAGCCGCCGGTGGCGGCGTACATCGCGGCCAGGGCGTCCTCGGCGAAGGCGGCGTCCTCGCTCTCGGCCGGCGCAGTCAGCGCGCGGTCGGCCTCCTCGCGGGTGAGGCGGTCGATGCGCTGGTAGCTGAACAGGCGTTCGGAGTAGGACTTGCTGGCGCTGAGGACCGCGGGCAGGTGCGGGAGGCCGGCGCCCACGACGATCACGGGCAGCCCCGCCTGGCCGATCTCGTGGCAGGCCGCGCACAGCGCCGAGACGTCGTCGGGCCCGAGATCCTGCATCTCGTCGATGAAGATCGCCACCCCCTTGGCGGCGTCGGCGGCCAGCCCACCGATGTCGGTGAGGAGTTCGACCAGGTCGATCTCGATGTCACCGGAGTCGGCGCGCCCGCGCACCGGGGGGACGTCGATGCCCGAACTCCACCGGTCGCGGAGCTTGGTCTGGGCGGGCTCGCGTTCGGCGAAGGCCCGGAGCACCCCGAGGGTGTGCTCGATCTCGTCGGGCTGCGCGGCACCGAGTTCGCGGACCGCCTGGTGCAGCGCGCTGGCCAGGGGCTTGCGCAGCGACTGGTCGGGGCGGGCCTCGAGCTTGCCGGTCCCCCAGCCCTTGCGCACCGCCTGGCTGCGCCGCGCGTTGAGGAGGACGGTCTTGCCGACCCCACGCAGGCCGGTCAGCACCAGGCTGCGCTCCGGGCGCGACTTGGCGACCCGCTCGAGCACGACCTCGAAGCCCCGCACCTGCTCATCGCGGCCCGCCAACTCCGGTGGTCGCTGACCGGCGCCGGGGGCGTACGGGTTGCGGATCGGGTCCATGATCCGACGGTATCGGGGTATCTAGCCGATTCCTTAGATTTGCGCGGCGTTGGTCGCGCGTCTCGCCGCTCAGCCGGCGAACCTGGCCGCCCGCGCGTCGACGTACGCCGCCCCCAGGCCGGTGGACAGGAAGGCGATCACGGCGGGGACGTCGTCGACGGCGAGCCGGAAGGTGCCGGTGCAGAGGTTCTCCCGCCACATCGACAACACCACCACGTCGGCCTCGGCGTGCCACGAGAGCCGCAGCGCGCGGTCGGGCCCACGTGCGTCGAGGACGACCGAGGAAGTGGCCGGGAGCCCGGCGGAGTCCGCCATCTATCCAGGATGCTCTCGGCCGCGGAATCTGTCACTGGTCGGGCGATTCTGGTGCTTGTCAGGGGACGCAACCCCTGACCAGCACCAGTTTCCCCGGCTGACCGGGGAAACCGAACCCCCCGCCGAACCCCACCCCAGGCCTAAACTCGGGAACGTGCCCGAGTTGCCCGAGGTCGAAGCGCTGGCCCTGGACCTGGGTGGGCGCCTGACGGGGCACACGATCGCCACGGTGCACCTCGCGGCGTTCAGTGCGCTCAAGACCTTCGACCCGCCGCTGCGCGCGCTCGAGGGCGCCGAGGTGCAGGGGGTGACCCGGCACGGGAAGTTCCTGGACATCGCGCTGGGCGGGAGCGCGGCCGGCCTGCACCTGGTGATGCACCTGGCCCGCGCGGGGTGGGTGCGGTGGAAGGACGAGGTGCCGATCACCCCGCCGAAGCCGAGCACCAAGAATCCCCTCGCCGCCCGCGTGGTTCTCGATGACCAGTCCGGCCTCGACATCACCGAGGCGGGCACCAAGAAGAGCCTGGCGATCTATGTCGTCCACGACCCGCAGGACGTTCCGGGCATCGCCAGCCTCGGCCCGGACCCACTGACCGACGACTTCACCCTCGAGCGCTTCCGCGAGGTCCTGCGCGCCGAGGGTCGCAAGCAGATCAAGGGAGTGCTGCGTCATCAGGGCACCATCGCCGGGATCGGCAACGCCTACTCCGACGAGATCCTGCACGCCGCCCGGATGTCGCCGTTCAAGCCGGCCGCGAGCCTGCTCGAGAGCGAGGATGACGGGGATCTGGTGACCTTGTACGACGCCATCCGGGTCACCCTCGGGGACGCGGTCGACCGCTCACGCGGTCTGGCCGCCAGCGAACTCAAAGGGGAGAAGAAGTCCCACCTCGCCGTCCACGGCCGCACCGGGCAGCCCGGCCCGGTGTGTGGCGACACCGTGCGCGAGGTGTCCTTCGCCGATTCGAGCCTGCAGTACTGCGCGACCTGTCAGACCGGCGGCAAACCCCTGGCGGATCGCCGGATGAGCAAACTGCTCAAGTAGCCGCGGGCCGCTAGGCCTGCTCGTCCACCACCTGCAACACCGACAGGGCCGCCACGAAGCGGGGCGCGACGGCCCCCTTGCCGCCATCGATCAACCAGCCCTCGAGACCGACCCGGATGGAGGCCATCGCGGCCGCGGCAACCATCCGCGGCCGAGGATCCTCGGTGACCGAGACGCCGAGCCGCTCGGCGAGCACGTCGGCCATGAGGCTCTCGTCGCTGAGGTAGGCCGCGGCGATCCAGGCCTGAAGCGCCGCGGACTTCTGCGCGGTCTGGGCCTGCTCGAGCATCAGCTTGGCCTGGCCCTCCTCGACGACCTCGCCGAGGTCTCGGAAGGTCTGCACCACCGCGTCCAGCGGCCCGAGCTCGGCCGGTTGGGCCGCAAGGACCGCCAGCATCTCAGCGACTCGCGGCCCGCTGAAGCCCTCGGCGATCGCGGTCTCCTTGGCCGCAAAGAAGCGGAAGAAGGTCGCCCGCGACACATCGGCCGCCTCGGCGATCTGGTCCACGGTGACACCGGCGACTCCGTGCTCGGTCGCCAACCGAGCCGCTTCGGAGGCGATCCTGGACAGCGTGGCCAGCCGTTTGCGCTCTCGCAGACCCGGCTTCTCGGCTGCCGGCGTCTCGGGCTCCTGCTTCTCGGCTATCTGACTCATAGTCCCAACATTGACAAAGTCTCACTCCGTTGCGAGGGTCCGCGGGTGACCCGATCGCGACTCTAGTGGAGTCCTCGACCATCGCCGCCCGCTCAGGAGACTCAGCACCATGCCCGCTCCCCCGCCGATCCCCGAGACCATGCGCGCCTGGCAGTTGCACGAATACGGCGAACCCCTCGACGTCCTGAGGATCGACGAGGTCTCGGTGCCCGTCCCAGGAGCCGGCGAACTGCTCGTCGAGGTCCAGGCGATCCCCCTCAACCTCAACGACATGGAGCGGGTCACCGGCAAGAACATGATGGTGCGCCCCGACCTACCCACCATTCCGGGCATGGAGGTGATGGGGGTCGTGGTCGCGTGCGGCGACGGCACCGAGCCCCGTCTGGGCGAACGCGTGGTCGCGGTCCCCCGCCAGGCATACGGCGGCTACGCCGAGTACGCCGTGTGTCCCTCCCACTCCGCCTTCCCCATGCCCGCGGAGATCGGGTTGCCCGATGCGGCAGCGCTCTATTTCCCGTTCCATCTGGCGTGGCTGGGGCTCTTCGACCGTGCGAAGCTCACGGCGGGAGAGACCGTGCTCATCCACGCGGCCGCCGGCGGTTCGGGGTCGGCGGCGATCCAGGCCGCCAAGCATGTGGGGGCGCGGGTGTTCGCCACCGCGAGCTCGGCCGCGAAGTTGGAGTTGTGCACCGACCTCGGCGCCGACGTGGTGATCAACTACCTCGAGGAGGACTTCGCCGACGTGGTCCTCGACGCCACCGACGGACGCGGGGTCGACGTCGTCTTCGACAACGTCGGCGAGACCGTGCTGGCCGGCTCGACCAAGTGCATCGCCTACAACGGCCGCTACCTGCTGATGGGCTTCGCCTCCGACAAGAGCCACGTCGACCAGAAGTACGTCGTCCCGCGTTCCCTGGCGGTCGGCAACTTCTCCATGGCCGGGGCCATGCTGGCCTACATCCCAGACGCCGGGGCCGCCGACCTCAAGCGGCTGATCGGCTTCAACTTCGTGCCCGAGTCGGTGGGGCAGCGGTTCATGAAGGAGATCAACGACCTCGTCCTGCAGGGGAAGCTGCGGCCGGTGATCGACAAGGTCGTCGACTTCGACGACCTGCCGGCCGCCCTGCACGCCCTGTCGAGCCGAGAAACCACGGGCCGCACCGTCGTTCGACTCTGGTAGGAAGACGGTGATGAACGCCGTCCCGACCGTCGCGATCGACGGTGTCCCCCATCCGCTTCCCGAGGGACTCAGCGTCCTCGATGTCCGTGAGCACTTCGAGTGGCAGCCCGGCCACATCGAGGGGGCGCTGCACATCCCGCTGATGGACCTCGGCAGCCGTCTCGAGGAGATCCCCGAGGGCCAGGTGCTGGTGGTGTGCAAGGTCGGCGTCCGGTCGGCGCACGCGGTGGCCTTCTTGGTGCAGCACGGACGCGACGCGGTCAATCTCGACGGCGGGATGCTCGACTGGCAGGCAGCGGGGCGCCCGATGGTCAGCGAGACCGGGCAGGCACCCGTCGTGGCCTAGGTCCACTCGAGGTCGGGCACGCTCAGGGCACCCTCGAGCCGGTCGAGGTACTCCTCGCGCGGGATCTCGATGGCCCCCAGTGTGGCCAGGTGCGGCGTCACCCACTGCACATCGAGCAGTCGCTCGGCCGCGAACTCGTCGCGCATCAGGTCCACCAGTGCCACCAACGCAGCCTTGGAGGCGTCCCGCTGGCGGTGGAACATGGACTCGCCGGCGAACAGTCCGCCGATCGCGACGCCATAGAGCCCGCCGACCAACTCGCCGTCGCGCCAGGTCTCGACCGAATGCGCCCAGCCCAGGCGGTGCAGTTCCAGGTAGGCCTGTGCGATCTGGTCGGTGATCCAACCCTGCGGTCGGGACGGGTCGCCGCAGGCTGCGACCACCTCCTCGAACGCCGTGTCGAAGCGGACCTCGAAGCGGCGCACCGACTGGCGCAGTGAACGCGAGACCAGCAGTCCGTCCAGGGGGATGACTCCCCGCTCCAGCGGCGAGAA
>JBFIDC010000251.1:0-4877 GCA_041581495.1 Nocardioides sp.
CACCCACTGGCCGGCGCGGGTGATTCCGACGGGGACCACGTCGTACTTGTCACGGTCGATCGCCTTGAGTACGCCGGCGGCGGTGGCCGCGGAGATGGCGTGCTCGCCGGAGCGTCCGCCGAACAGCAGCGCCACTCGGATCTTGCTCTGGCTCATGGGTTCGAACCCTACTCAAGCGCGGACGCGACCTCGTCGAGGCGCGCCCCCCGTGACGCCTTGACCAGCACCGCGTCGCCTTCACCCACCTGATCACGCAGCCAGTCGACCGCCGCCGGGTTGTCGTCGACGTAGACGCTCGGCGCGCCGGCGCCGCGGGCACCGAAGTGGATCCCTCGAGCTTCCTCACCGACGACGAGCAGTTGATCGACTCGCTCGGCGGCATAGGCGCCGATCTCGCGGTGGGTGGCCACCGTGTCGGTGCCGAGTTCGCGCATCTCGCCCAAGACGGCGATCGTGCGTCGGATCGCCGAGTCGGCGCCGATGGTGGCGAGCGCGTCGATCGCGGCTCGCATCGACTCGGGGTTGGCGTTGTAGGAGTCGTTGAGCACCACGACGCCGTCGCTGCGTTCGTGCAGTTCCATCCGCCACTTCGAGAGCGACTCGACGGCGGTCAGCGCAGCCGCGACCTGCCGGATCGTGCCGCCGGCGGCGATCGCGGCCGCGGCCGCGGCTGCGGCGTTGATGGCCTGGTGGGCACCGACCAACTGCAGCGCCACCTCGGCTCGCCCCTCGGCGGTCTCGAGCGTGAAGGACGGCCGCCCCAGGCGATCGAGCACGACGTCGTCGAGCCGGACATCGACCCGGGCAGTGGTCCCACTCCCGAAGGTCAGGATGCGACCGGGCGCCAGCGCCGCCATCGCGAACACGCGCTCGTCGTCGGCGTTGAGCACCGCGACACCGCCGGGACGCAACCCCGCGACCAATTCACCCTTGGCCTCGGCGATCGCCTCACGCGAACCGAACTCGCCGAGGTGGGCCGTCCCGACGTTGAGCACCAGCGACACGTCGGGAGGAACCAGTCGGGTGAGTTCGGCGATGTGGCCGCGCCCGCGGGCTCCCATCTCGAGCACCAGGAACCGGGTGTCCGGTTCGAGCCGCAGCACCGTCAGCGGCACACCCAACTCGTTGTTGTAGGAGCCGCGCGTGGCCACCGTCGAACCGACCCCCGACAGGATCGCGGCGAGCAGGTCCTTGGTCGAGGTCTTGCCCTGCGACCCCGTGATGGCCACGACCGTGAGCTGACCGTCTCGACGTACCACCTCGGCCACGTGCGCCGCGAGCGCCTGGAGCGCGCCCTGGGGGTCCCCGACCACAACGGTGGGCAACTCGGTCGCCCGCGTGCCCAGGGCCGCGACGGCGCCGTTGGCAGCGGCTTGAGGAGCATGGGCGTGGCCGTCGGCGTGTTCGCCGACGAAGGCCACGAACAGACTGCCCGGCTGGGCTTCCCGGCCGTCGATGACCACCGGACCGGTGACGACCACGGCCGCACCATCTCCCTCGATCCGGCCGCCGACGATGTCGGCGATCTCCTCGAGCCTTAGCGCGATCACGCCGCCACCCTAGGGCGAATCACCCTACGGCAGACTGGCGGCATGGCTGATCTGCTTCATCCCGCCACCATCGCCGTGACGGCCGGTCGTCCTCCGCACGAACCGGACCAACCGCTGAGCACCCCGATCACGATGGCCTCGACCTTCATCGCCGGCGGCGAGCGGGAGTACGGCCGCACGGGCAACCCGACCTGGCAGGCGTTCGAGGCGGCGTTGGGCGCCCTGGAAGGCGGCCGAGCGCTCGGCTTCTCCTCGGGGCTCGCGGCGGTCTCGACCGTGCTCGATCTGGTCGCGAACGGCGCCACAGTCGTGGCGCCGCGGATCTCCTACAGCGGCACGCTGCTGCAACTGGCCGACCTCGAGTCGCGCGGGCGGATCGCCACCCGACTGGTCGATGTCGAAGACACCGCCGGATTCGTCGCTGCCTGCGACGAGGACGCCGCCCTGGTGTGGCTGGAGTCGCCGACCAACCCATCGCTCCAACTCGCCGGCATCGAGACCATCGCCGCAGCCGCCCACCAGGCAGGCGCCACCGTCGTGGTCGACAACACCTTCGCGACCCCGATCTTCCAGCAACCGCTGCGGATGGGCGCGGACATCGTGCTGCACTCGGCCACCAAGTACCTCGGTGGCCACAGCGACCTGCTGATGGGCGCGCTCGTCACCGCCGACGACTCGCTGTGGGACGTGCTCAAGGGTCGCCGCGACCTCCAGGGAGCCGTTCCCGGCACGTTGGAGGCCTGGCTGGCGCTGCGCGGCATGCGAACCCTGCACATCCGGATGGAGCGCGCGCAGGCCAACGCCTCGGAACTCGCGCGCCGCGCGACCGAGCACGCCTCGGTGGCGCAGGTGCTCTATCCCGGGTTCGGTGCGATGGTCTCGTTGATCATCGACGGCGATGCGGCGGCGGCTGACCGAGTCGCCACCTCGACGCTGCTCTGGACCCACACCACCTCGCTCGGAGGTGTCGAGTCCAGTCTCGAACGACGCCGGCGCTGGGCGGCCGAGGCACCCGAGGTGCCCGACAGCCTGCTGCGCCTCTCGGTCGGCATCGAAGACGTCGAGGACCTCTGGGACGACCTCGCGCAGGCGCTGTCGACCGTCTAGTCGAACCCGGTCTCAGTCCGTCTCGGCCTTGGTGTCGCGGGCGAGGATGTCGTCCATCATTTGGCTGGCGGTCATCCGGCCGGCGACCACGTCGTCGACGTACTGAGCCACCGGCGCATCGACGCCTGACTGCTCGGCGAGGGCACGCAGGGACGAGCACGACTTGGCGCCCTCGGCCACCTGACGAGTCGAGGCATAGATCTCCTCGGTGGTCATGCCCTGCCCGAGCTTCTCGCCGAAGGACCTGTTGCGCGAGAGCGGCGAGGAGCAGGTGGCCACCAGGTCACCGAGGCCCGCGAGCCCCATCAACGTCATCGGGTTCGCGCCGAGTGCCATCGCCAGGCGGGCGGTCTCGGCGAGGCCGCGGGTGATCACCGAGGCCGTGGTGTTGTCGCCGAACCCGAGACCGACGGCCATCCCGACGGCGAGCCCCACGACGTTCTTGTAGGCACCGCCCAGCTCACAGCCGAGGACGTCGACGCTGGTGTAGGGGCGGAACGCCGGTGAGTGGCAGCGTCGCTGGAGCATGCGGGCGACCTCGGGATCGGCGCAGGCCACCACCGAGGCGGCCGGCTCCCGGCGCGCGATCTCCTTGGCCAGGTTGGGGCCGCTGAGGACGCCGATGCGCTCGGGGCCGGCGCCGGTGACCTCAGCGATGACCTCGCTCATCCGCTTCAGAGTCCCGAGTTCGACACCCTTCATCAGGGAGACCATGACGGCGTCCGGAGCGAAGTGGGGGGCCCACTCGACCAGGTTGCCGCGCAGGGTCTGCGAGGGAGTGGCCAACACGATCAGGTCGGCGCCCTCGGTGGCCTGCGCGACGTCGTGGGTTGCCGAGATGGCCGCCGGCAACTCGATGCCGGGGAGGTACTCGGCGTTCTCGTGGCGGGCGTTGATGGCCTGCGCCACCTCCTCGCGTCTGGCCCAGATCGTGACGTCGTTGCCGCCGTCGGCGAGGACCACCGAGAACGCCGTGCCCCACGAACCGGCTCCGAAGACTGCGACCTTGCCCAACGATTCGCTCACGCGTGTCCCTTCTCGTCCGTGCTCTTCTTGCCTTTGCCCCCATGAGCATCCCGGTTGGGATTGCCGAACTCGGGGACCCCGGCCTTGCGGGGGTCGAAACGCTCTGGCGGTGCCGATTCGCCGCGCACCTGCGCGACCAGTTCGGTGATCGCGGCCATGATGCGCGCCGATGCCTCGGCGACCACCTCATGGGTGTGTTCGCGGGACGCGAGGTCGCCGAGGTCGACGGGGTCGCCGACCTTCATGGTGACCATCTTGCGCGGGAACAGGTCCGGGCGTTTGGCATAGGGAGCAAGGAGGGTGTTGGCACCCCACTGACCCACCGGCACCACCGGACAACCGGTCTCCAGGGCGATCCGTGCGGCACCTGACTTCCCGACCATCGGCCACAGCTTCGGGTCTCGGGTGATCGTCCCCTCGGGATACACCACCACGCACTCACCGGCTCGCACCGCGGCGACGGCGGCGTCGAAGGCGCCGGCGGCGTGCGCGCTCATCCGCTCGACCGGGATCATGCCCGCCGCCTTGAGATAGCCGCCCAACCACTTGTTCGTGAACAGACCGGACTTCGCCAGGTAGCGCGGGATCCGGCCGTGGTCCCACAGGAGATGCGCGGTGATCACCGGGTCGATGTGCGAGATGTGGTTGACCACGATGATGCAGCCACCCGTGGCCGGGATCTTGTCGCCGTCGATCCAGTTCTGCTTGGTGGTCGCCAGCAGCGTCGGCTTGACGATGGCTACTCCGACGCCCCAGGCCCAGCCGCGAGGTTCGTGATGACGCCGTGCGCGTCGTACCGCCATCAAGTGCCTCCGACAAACCAGGTAGTCGACCGTGGCGCAGGTCACGCTCGGTTCGTCTGAGCAGGCTACCCGTGTGCGGTCCCGGGGCTGAGAGGATCACAGAGATGTTCGTCGCACTGGTGCCGGTCAAACCACCCGCGGTCGGGAAGTCCCGGCTCGCCCAACTTGCCGACGACGATCGACGGGCGCTTGCCGCGGCGTTCGCGCTCGACACGGTTGAGGCCTGTCACCGCGCCGCACTCGTGACCGAGGTCCTCGGCATCACCGACGACGCCGGCTTCGCCGCTGAACTGACCGCGGTCGGTTGCGCGATGATCCCTGACGGCACGAGTCACGATCTCAACGCCACCCTTCGCCTGGCGGCCGCTGAGGCTCGCCGACGCTGGCCCGA
>JBFIDC010000252.1:0-4872 GCA_041581495.1 Nocardioides sp.
GAGATCGCGCACTACGGACGTGACGACCTACAGATCCCCCACCGACTCGACATGCTGCTCCACGATCTGGCGAGCGCGGCGGTTCCAGAACGCGCCATCGCGATCCGCGCCAAGCACGAGTCGCTGACGCGCGAGCGGTGATCGCCTAGTAGGAGGGCTGGCTCGGGTCGACCTGGTTGACCCAGGCGACGACTCCCCCACCGACGTGCACGGCGTCCGAGTAGCCGGCGCCCTTGACGATCGCCAGCACTTCGGCCGAGCGGACGCCGGACTTGCAGTGCAGGACCACTTTGGACTCCCCACCGGCCAAGCGGCTCAACTCGGTCAGTGCCGCACCGGTGAGGAACTCGCCCTTGGGGATCAGGACCGCGCCCGGGATCTTGTTGATCTCGAACTCGTTGGGCTCACGCACGTCGATGAGCACGAAGTCGCGCGAACCCGCCTCACGCTCCTTGAGCATGTGCTCCAACTGGATCACCGAGATCGTCGAGCCGACGGCTGCGTCGGCGGCTTCCTCGGAGAGCGCGCCACAGAACGCCTCGTAGTCGATGAGTTCGGTCACCGAGGGGTTCTCGCCGCACAGGGCGCAGTTGGGGTCCTTGCGCACCCGAAGTTTGCGCCACTCCAGTTCGAGTGCGTCGTAGATGACCAACTTGCCGACCGCGGGGTCGCCGATGCCGGTGAGGACCTTGATCGCCTCGTTGACCTGGATGGAGCCGATGCTGGCGCACAGGACACCGAGGACACCACCCTCGGCGCAGCTCGGGACCATCCCCGGCGGCGGCGGCTCGGGGTAGAGGCAGCGGTAGCAGGGTGCGTCCACCGAGGCACCTGACTCATCGACCGCGTGCGGCCAGAAGACCGACGCCTGTCCGTCGAAACGGTAGATCGAGCCCCAGACGTAGGGGATCTTCAAGAAGAACGCCGCGTCGTTGACCATGTAGCGGGTCGCGAAGTTGTCGGTGCCGTCGACGATCAGGTCGTAGCCCTCGAAGATCCGCAGCACGTTGTCGTTGTCGAGGCGCTCGTTGTGCACCACGACGTTGACGTAGGGGTTGGCCTCGTTGATGGCGTCGCGCGCCGATTCGGCCTTCGGGCGCCCGATGTCGGACTGGCCGTGAATGATCTGGCGTTGAAGGTTGGACTCGTCGACCTCATCGAATTCGGCGATCCCGATGGTGCCCACGCCTGCCGCGGCGAGATAGAGCAGCGCCGGGCTGCCGAGGCCGCCGGCACCGATCACGAGGACCTTCGCGTTCTTGAGTCGCTTCTGCCCACCCATTCCGACGTCGGGAATGATGAGGTGCCGGCTGTAGCGGCGTACCTCGTCGATGGTCAGTTCCTCGGCGGGCTCCACGAGCGGGGCGAAGGACATCGGAAGGCTCATCTCCTGGTTCGGCAGCGGATCGTCGCTGTTGGGTCGAGTGGTGGTCTGGTGGGAGTGTGGTCGCGGCGCGTCACCGTGGGGCAACGCCGCGGATGACAACGATGTTCCCACTAGGTGTGGGTAGGCTCCGCCCCGTGACCGCTGGGCAATACAACGGGGACGCCGACACAGGCGTGGACGTCGATGCTGCGCGCCCGCGCGGGGGCCGTCTTCCGCGGCGCGAACGGCGTGCGCAACTGCTCGACTCCGCGCTTGAGGTCTTCGTCGCCCAGGGCTACCACGCCGCGGCGATGGACGACATCGCCGAGCGTGCCGGGGTCTCCAAGCCCGTGCTCTACCAGCACTTCCCCGGCAAACTCGACCTCTACCTGGCGCTCCTGGACGCCTCGTGCGACCAGATCATCGCCAACACCCGCGCCGCCTTGGAGTCGACCCACGACAACAAGTTGCGCGTCGAGGCGACGATGAACGTCTTCTATGACTACGTCGCCTCCGACACCGGTGCCTTCAAGTTGGTCTTCGAATCCGACCTCACCAGCGAGCCGGCCGTCCGCGAGCACGTCGAGCGTGTGACGTCCGAGACCGCGGCCATGGTCGCCGAGGTCATCCACGAGGACACCGGCCTGCCCGACCAGGCCTCCCGGCTGTTGGCGGTTTCGCTGGTGGGAATGGCTCAGGTCAGCGCGCGGTTCTGGCTCACAGAGGCCGGCGGCATCGACCGGGGCGACGCGGCCGCACTCGTGGCCGGCCTGGCGTGGCGGGGGATCGCCGGCTACCCGCTTTCCGACGAAACCTGACCAGACGCACTCCCACACCCGGCACCACCCATTGGCACATCCCACCCGCAGACCCCACAGCAAGGAGTCCTCCATGGAGGTCAAGATCGGCATCCAGCACGCATCCCGCGAGCTCGTCCTCGACATCGATCAAGCCGCTGACGCCGTCCAGAAACTGGTCGCCGACGCCGTGGGGGGCGATGGCGTCCTCACCCTGACCGACACCAAGGGCCGCACGGTCGTGGTCCCCTCGGCCAAGCTCGCCTACGTCGAGATCGGCAGCACCATGAGCGGGCAGGTCGGCTTCCGCAGCTGAGTGCCCTTTGGGCGCTGTTGGCGGTTTCCCCGGCTGACCGGGGAAACTGCCGGTGACGGCGTACTTGTCGGGCGTTTCTGGTGCTTGTCAGGCGTTACAACCCCTGACCAGCACCAGTGTCCCCGGCTGACCGGGGAAATCGAAGCAACCGTCAGCCACAGACGTAACCGAGGTCACATCGGGTCGTTCACCGGGCGTGCCCTCTTCTCGATGGTTGCCCCTTCTTGCTCTCGGCCTCGCGGCCGGCCAACTCTCTGCGCTCCCGGCGAGCGCGGCGCCGCCTGAACTGACGACTGAGTGGCAACGGGCTTTCACCAAGAACCGCCCAGACCCCGAGCGCGGAGCCCTGATCGCTGGCGAGGCGTCGTATGTCCGCGGCGCCCACGTCTGGACCGACTACGCCTACGACGACCGAGGGCCGGGCAGCGACCCACTCCCCGGCGGCGACGCGACCTATCCCGCCGCCCCGCACCCCGGTAACACTGCCGACCTGATCCAGTTGCAGGTCGGCACCGCACGACACGGTCGCGGCCTTGAGGTTCGAGCGGTGCTCGAAACACTGGTCCCTCAGCACAACGCACTGATCGGTGTCGGTCTCGACACAGACCGAAGCGCCCAAACGGGCGCCGCGACCCTGCCGGGCGGCCAGTGGCAGAACACCGAGTCGCTCGGGCTTGAGCGACTCGTCCTACTCGGCTCCGATGGCCGGGGCGCCCTGTTGGCCTGGCGGGCTGGCTCGTGGAAGCAGTTGTCCGCCTTCAGGACCAACGTCGCCCGGAAGCGGAACTCAATGCGCGCCATCGTCGCGGACCTCAATCCCGGACGAGCCACCTGGAACGTCGTGGGTGTCGCAGGTCGTCTGGAGGCTGGGAAGTCCTGGCGGACTGGCGACCTGCCGATCCAGGACCTTGCCTACGTGCGTGGCGAGGACCCCGTCGATCAGGTGCTCCTTTCGGTGCCACAGAGTTTGCCTCCGGCTGCACTCCAACCCTTCCAAGACCACATTCAGGCCTCAACCCTGGCCGGCGAGACCACCAGCAGGGTCGCGGTTGGTTCGGTCCGTTTCGGCACCAACCGCAACCGCCCGCCGAAGGTGCGAACGGGCTACAACGCCTTCCTCTATCACTCGCGGGTGCCGGTCCCGGAAGGCGTCGCCACCGACCCTCGGGTGTTCAACGGCATCTATCAGCCCTATGGAGTGTGGCTCCCAGCCAACCTGCCGACACGACCACCGATGGTGGTCTTCCTGCACGGCGCCGACCAGTACCACAACGTCAACGTCGCCTACTTCAACAACCCGGAGAGCATCGGGATCCCGAGCCCCTACGACGTCCCGGCAGTGGTGATCTTCCCCAACGGGCGGACCACCAACTGGGGCACGCCGGTCTCCGACCGAGATGCTCTCGACTCTATCGACGACGCAGTGCGCCGACTCGGCGTTGACAAGAAGCGCATCGTTCTTTCCGGTGTCTCGAGTGGCGGCTACGGCACCTACCACCTCGCCAGCCGCTACCCGGATCGCTTCACCGGCGCCTACTCACTGGTCGGCGGTACCGCCCTGTCCAGCGGTCCCGAGGCCGTTGTCGAAAACCTCACGAACGTGCCGTTCCGGGCCTCCAATGGCCTCGCTGATCCTTTGGTCAATCCCCGGATCTGGCGGGCCAGCGCCGATGCGCTTGCTGCCGCCGGTCCCATCGACTACCGGATCGTCCTGGTGCACAACCGCAGCCACGACGGCCCACTGGCCGAGGGGAACTGCTATCTCCTCGATCTGCTCTCCCGGGACAAGGTGCGCAAGCCGGCGCGGGTGCGCTTCCACGTCCCCGCCTACAACCGCGAGACCCTCGCACTCGGCCTCCAACCTCGGCGCGCCTACTGGGTCAGTGGCCTGCGGACGAGGACGACCACCCTCGGCGGCGCCGTCGACGCGATCTCCCTCGCGCGCCGTCCCAACGTGATCGCCGACAACGAGATCCGCGCCGTTGGCCAGAACGCGACCGGTGGCGCCGACTTCTGCGGCGCGAACCCGTCGATGCAGAACGGGAACAACTGGAGCATTGAAGGTCGCTCGCTGCGTCCGGCTGCTTCACACACGTCCAGGAACAGACTCCACGTCAGCCTCGAGAATCTCAGCGACGCGACCCTGGACCTGCGACGAGCGGGCATCCGCTCCGACCGTCGGGTCCGCATGACCATCACCAGCGACGGTCCGGCCACCATCCGCCTCAAGGGCTACCAGCAGGTCCTCAAGGTCCAGGCTGGCAGGCGCACCTACCTGGTGCTGCTCAAGTAGGCCCTTCGTGAATGCTGGCGGTTTCCCCGGCTGACCGGGGAAACTGCCGGTGACGGCGTACTTGTCGGGCGTTTCTGGTGCTTGTCAGGCGTTACAACCC
>JBFIDC010000253.1:0-4870 GCA_041581495.1 Nocardioides sp.
CCCACCACGTCATCGACTACAGCCGCGACGACTGGGCCGACGGCACGCGCCGCTACGACCTGATCCTCGACATTGCCGGAAACCCGCCCGTCAGCCGGCTGCGTCGTGCCCTGACGCCGAGCGGGACGGCTGTCTTCGTCGGCGGTGAGAGCAGCGGCGTCATCACGGGTATGCGTCGACAGCTCGGCGGAGCGCTTCTCTCCCCCTTCATCGGCCAACGCCTCGTCCTGCTGCTGGCCCGTGAACGCTCGTCAGACTACGAGCGGCTCGCCCGGCTCGTCGAGGCCGGCCAGCTCATGCCTGCCCTGGACCGCTGCTACCCGCTCGAGCGGGCCGCCGACGCGGTGCGACGCCTTGAGGACGGGGTCATCCGCGGAAAGGTCGCCATCACGACGTGACGGCGTCAGAGTTGCTGAGGCGGAGCGCCGTGCCTGGGTATGACGTGGCCTCGATGTGAGAGCACGCCCAAGGTGCGCCCAAAGCGCGCCGTAAAGGCGGGTCGCCGGAGATCTCGGGCTTCATCTCGAATCGCGTCACCGCAGGTCAGAGCCGACTACTTTCTCCAGGAGCGCCACGCACTCCGCGTGGCTGGTCAACGGGAACGGGTGTCGGACGCTGAGCACGAACGCAATCCTTTGCGGTCGACTGAGTTCTTGAGGCGCAACCGGTCGGTCTTTGACCTGCGCCGATGCCGGTCTCGTGGCCGTGCGGGCCTAGGGCCCGTGTTGCGCGCAATTGCGAATCAAAGCGAGCCCATTCCGAGCCCTTGTCGATGCCTAGCGCATAGGTGCAGGAGCCGCTCGGACAGCCATCCAGCTGGGGCATTCCGCCGCGACTGCACTCCCCCAGGAGGCTGGATAGCGGCCCCCGGCAGAGCGCCCGCTCCGCGGCCTCAAAGCGAGCCGTAAGGGCCTCAAAGTGAGCCTTAAGGCCAGACTTCGGCTTTCGACCTGCCGCCCGGGAATCGCATTACCGCAGGTCAGGACCGGTTCTGGTGAACAAGGCGACGCATTCGACGTGGTGCGTCATCGGGAAGAGATCGAAGGCGCGCAAACCGGCCAACTCGTAGCCGTGCTCGGCGAACGTGGCGACATCGCGAGCCAGCGCAGCGGGGTCACAGGCCACGTAGGCCACCGCGCGAGGACTTCGCGCGGCGATCAACTCGACGACCTCGCGGCGGGCACCGACACGGGGTGGATCCAGCACCACCAGGTCCACCGGCGTGGCGGGAAGCGCGGTGAGGACCCCGGCAACATCTCCGTGGTGCACCACGGAGCCCGGAACGTTTCGCGCCGCGTGGTCACAGGCCTGCGGGTCACCCTCGATCAGGCTGACGGACCCCCCACCCACGGCCTCGCTGAGGAAGCGGGCAAAGAGACCGACGCCGGCGTAAAGGTCCAGCACGGACTCACCGGGCCGGGGAGCCAGTGCCTCGAGCACCGCCCCGACCAGCGTGTCCGGGGCCCCCGGGTGCACCTGCCAGAACCCGTCGTCCTCGACCTCGAACCGCACCTCACGCACGACATGACTCGCAGTGGCACCGGCGATCAGGCACTCATCGACGGGCACGACCTCGTGCGAGCGGTGCTTGCGCATCCCGGTCCCGCCGTCCGGTAGCGAGACGAAGCGTTGCCGAGTTCGCCAGCCCAGCCCTGTCTCATCTCCCGGCACCGGTTCGACCGTCACCGCCACGTCCAACTTCGCCAGGCGGCTCATCTGCTCGCGGACGACCTCGGCCTCGAGTGCCCGCTGATGGCTCAGCGCGACGTGCTGGAAGTCGCAGCCCCCGCACGCGTCGGGTCCCGAGAAGACACAGGGAGGCTCGATGCGGGCCGGACTCGCCTCGAGCACCTCGACGGCGTCCGCCCGCCAGAACCGATCCCCCTCGGTGCCTTCGGTGATGCGCAGCACGACGCGTTCGCCGGGAAGCGTGTGACGGACGAAGACGACGCGCGACTCCGGCTCGGGGAGGCGGACCACACAGTGACCGCCGTGGGCGATCGGGCCGACCTCGGCCTCGAAACGCTCACCGACACGGGACCGACCGCGTGCCTGACGGGGCCGCTTGGGACCCCGTGATCGCCGATCAGCCATCAGCGATGCACCTGTCGATTGTCGTCGTCGGAGACATTCCCCCGGCGCAGGTCACCGGGATGGACCCGCGCGTCATCACGGAGATCGCGTTGGCGAGCGATCTCACTCGACCGCAACTGATACGGCACCGAGATGACCATGACTCCTGGTGAGAACAGCAGCCGGCCCTTGAGACGCAGCGCCGTCTGGTTGTGGAGCAACTGCTCCCACCAACGACCCACGACGTACTCCGGGATGTAGACGGCTACGACACCGCGCGGGTTCGCCCGACGGATCTCGGCCGCGTAGTCGACGATCGGACGAAGCACCTCGCGATAGGGCGAATAGAGCACCTTCAGCGGTACGCCCAGGTTGCGCTGATCCCATTCCTCCAGGAGCTGGGCCGTCTCCTGGCTGTCGGTGGAGACATAGACGCCCTCGAGGATGTTGGGACGGGTCGCCTTGGCGAACGCCAGGGCACGCAGGGTGGGTTTGTGGAGTTTGGACACCAACACGATCGCGTGAACGCGCGTCGGCATGACCTTGTCCTCATCGACCGCCGCGAGTTCCTCACTGACGCTCTCGTAGTGGTCGCGGATGCCGCGCATGATCAGGAAGAAGAAGATCATCGCCAGGATCGTGATCCAGGCGCCGGCCAGGAACTTGGTGATCACGACGATGACCAAGACGACCGCGGTGAACGTGAGTCCGATGGCGTTGATGACGCGTGAGCGTTGCATCCGCCGCCGCTCCGCCGGGTCCTTCTCGCTCCCCAACCGCCGCGTCCAGTGGCGGATCATCCCGAGTTGACTCAGGTTGAACGACACGAAGACGCCCACGATGTAGAGCTGGATCAGGCGCGTGGTCTCGGCGTCGAAGATGTTGATCAACACGATAGCCATGACCGCCAGAGCGACGATTCCGTTGCTGTAGGCCAACCGGTCGCCGCGGGCGCCGAGGGCCCGTGGCGCCAGCCCGTCCTTGGCCAGGATCGAGCCGAGCACGGGGAAGCCGTTGAAGGCGGTGTTCGCGGCCAGGACCAGGATGATCCCGGTGACCGTGACCACGAAGTAGAAGCCGGGACTGAAGTCGCTGAACACGGCGCGGGCGATCTGCGCGATCACCGGATGCTGATCGAAGCCGGCCGGTAGCGGCTCGCCGTCGAGGGTCAGGCGGTCGTAGTGGTGCGGGTCGACGTAGCGGAGCCCCATCTGCTTGGCGAGCACGATGACGCTGACCATCATCGTGATCGCGATCGCCGCGAGCAGCGTCAGCGTGGTCGCCGCATTGCGGCTCTTGGGGCGGCGGAAGGCGGGGACCCCGTTCGAGATCGCCTCCACACCGGTCAGTGCCGCGCTGCCGGAGGAGAACGCTCGCGCGAGCAGCAACAGCAGGCCCATGGTCGTCAGCGAGTCGTAGTCGCCGACGTCGGGGTCGGGGGCGATCTCGAGTCCCGCGCTCTCGACCAGCGGCAGGTCGCCCCCGGCGAATCGGATCAGGCCCAACAGGCACATCCCCAAGATCGCCGCCATGAAGGCATAGGTCGGCAACGCGAAGAAGGTGCCCGATTCGCGGATGCCGCGCAGGTTGATCGCCATCAGGATGACCACCAGCGCCGTCGCGAGGGTCGCCTCGTGTCCCTGGAAGACCGAGAACGCGCCGGCGGCGTACTGCGCACCGGCCGAGATGCTCACCGCCACGGTCAGGACGTAGTCGATGAGGAGGGCGCTGGCGACGGTCATGCCGGCGGTCTTGCCCAGGTTGACCGTGGCGACCTCGTAGTCGCCTCCCCCGCTGGGATAGGCGTGCACGGTCTGGCGGTACGACGCGATGACCGCCGTCATCACGATGGCGACGGCGATGGTGATCTTCCAGGACCACACATAGGCCGAGGCGCCTGCCAACGACAGCATGATGAAGACCTCGTCGGGCGCGTAGGCCACCGAGGAGAGCGCGTCACTGGCGAAGACAGGCAGGGCGATGCGCTTCGGCAGCAGTGTCTCGCCCAACTGAGAGTTGCGGAGCTTGCGACCGACCAGGATCCGCTTAGAGACGTCACCGACACCCACGTCCGCAAGGGTAGGGGTAGCCGGGCCCACGCAGGCATCGACGCGGCCCCGGATGTGGCAGCAATGGGCGGGAGGCAGCATCGAAGGCAGGGTGCCGATACCGTTACGGGGTGCACGTGGTGATCATGGGATGCGGACGAGTCGGTTCGACGCTGGCGCGCAGCCTCGAGGACCGGAACCACACGGTGTCGGTCATCGACAGTGAGCCGGATGCCTTCCGGCGCCTGGGGCCAGGTTTCAACGGCGACAAGATCACCGGCTACGGCTTCGATCAGGCGGTCCTCGAGAAGGCCGGGATCCGCCGCGCGGATGCATTCGCCGCGGTCTCCAGCGGTGACAACTCCAACATCATCGCCGCCCGGGTCGCCCGCGAGACCTTCGGCATCCAGCAGGTCGTGGCGCGGATCTATGACCCGGGGCGCGCCGAGGTCTACCAACGGCTCGGCATCACCACCGTGGCCACCGTGAAGTGGACCGCCGACCAGGTGCTGCGCCGCCTCCTGCCGGCGGGAGCCGAGCCCGACTTCCGCGACCCCTCGGGCACGATCCGGGTCGACCAGGTCCCCATTCCAGAGGTCTGGGTCGGCCAACGCACCATCCTGCTTCAGGAGCAGACCCACAGCCGGATCGCCTGGATCGACCGACTCGGCGAAGGCATGCTCCCGGGCCGCGACACGGTCATCCAGGAGGGCGACGTGATCCACCTGGTGATGCGCGAGGTCGATGCG
>JBFIDC010000254.1:0-4839 GCA_041581495.1 Nocardioides sp.
CTGCGCTTCATGAACGAAGACGACGAGCAGTTGGTCACGATCGGCTCCGACCTGGCCCGCGACCTCTATGCCCACGGGCTCGGCCCTGGCCAGCGCCTCCTCGACGTCGGCTGCGGATACGGGCGCCTGGCGATAGGACTGATGCACACCGACTTCGCCGGCGACTACGTCGGTTTCGACATCCTGCCGCGGCACATCAAGTGGTGTCGCGAGCACCTGGCGACCGAGCACTACGACTTCCGGCACCTCGACGTGCGCAACGACCGCTACAACCGCAAGGGGAAGGTCGACCCCGAGGAGGCCACCTTCCCGGTCCGTTCGGCCAACTTCGACGCCTGCTCGCTGTTCAGCGTCTTCACCCACATGTACCGCGCCAACATCGAGCGCTACCTCGCCGAGATCCACCGGTCGTTGAAGCCGGGCGGGTGGGCAGCCACGACGTGGCTGCTCTTCGACGATGACCGCCTCGAGGCGGTGACGGCATCGAGCGCGAGATACCCACTGGTCCACGAGATCGACCCGACGTGTCGCTATGAGAGCGAAGAGGATCCGCTCAAGGCGATCGGCTACCACGAACGGGCGGTGCGCGAGATGGCCGGCGCAGCGGGCCTGGAGATCGTCGAGATCCGGCGCGGAAGTTGGGCCGGGGACCTGAAGGTCGCGGGGTTCCAGGACCTGGTGGTCCTGCGCAGGCCCGTCACCATGCGCAACCGGATCGGTCGCATCAAGCGAGCGCTGACCTCCCGCTGAGAGGCCTCAGCCCAGCATCGCGTCGACGAACGCCTCTGGCTCGAACGGGGCCAGGTCGTCGGCACCTTCGCCCAGCCCGACCAGTTTGACGGGGACGCCGAGTTCCCGCTGGACGGCGACGACGATGCCGCCCTTGGCCGAGCCGTCCAGCTTGGTCAACACGATGCCTGTCACGTCGACCACTTCGGAGAAGACACGGGCCTGGACCATGCCGTTCTGACCGGTGGTGGCGTCGAGGACGAGCAGCACCTCGGTGACCGGCGACTGCTTCTCGATGACCCGCTTCACCTTGCCGAGTTCGTCCATGAGCCCGGCCTTGTTCTGAAGCCGGCCGGCGGTGTCGATGACCACGGTGTCGACCCCGGCATCGGCGCCGTGCTTGACCGCCTCGAACGCCACACTGGCTGGGTCGGACCCCTCCGGACCACGCACGACCTCGACACCGACCCGGTCACCCCAGGTGGCCAGTTGCTCGACGGCGGCGGCACGGAAGGTGTCGGCCGCGCCGAGGACGACCGAGTGATTCTCGGCGACCAGGATGCGCGCGATCTTGCCGACCGTCGTGGTCTTGCCGGCGCCGTTGACACCCACGACCAGCACCACCCCGGGTTGACCGTCCGCGCCGCTGACCCGCAAGGCGCGATCCATGCTCGGATCGACCAGGGCAACCAGTTCCTCGCGCAGCACCGTTCGCGGGTCGGCGGACCCCTCGCCCTCGACCCGCAACCTGGTGCGCAGTCGCTCCACCAACTCCTGGGTGGGGCCCACGCCGACGTCGGCGCCGAGAAGGGTGTCCTCGATGGCTTCCCAGGTGTCCTCGTCGAGGGCATCACGGCTCAACAGCGCGAGCAATCCCCGGCCCAGCGCTCCCTGGGATCCGGCCAGTCGCTGACGCAGCCGCTGCATCCGCGTGGCGCTCGCCTCGGGACGTTCGATCGTGACCGCGCTCGTTGCGCTCTCGGGTGCCTGCGGAGCCGAGTCGGTCGGTGCCGTGGGTGCGGCCTGCGGGCCCGGGACCTGAGGCCCGCCCCGTTTGGGCTTGCGCGCCAACGCGACCAGCCCGATGACCAAGCCGACAACCGCCAGTGCGACGACGGCGATCAGCACCACGAGGAACAGCGTCGAGCTCATGGCGACCATCCAATCAGGGGCCGAGGAGGTCTCCGAGCCCGGTGTCGCCTGCCCGAGCGCCCGAGCCGATCCCGAACCCGGTCGCCGGCCTCATTCAGCCGCGGCGAAGCGGTTCGACCGCGGCACGGATCTCCGCGGGGATCGGCGTGACCGGGCGGGCGGGGTCGGTGTTGTCGACGTAGACGTGGACGAAGCGCCCTTCGGCGCACGCCTGGTCACCCTCGCCCTGGAACAGTCCGACGCGGTAGATGATCGAGGAGGTCCCGATCGACTCGACGTAGACGCCGACGTCCACCGGTTCGGGGTAGCCGATCTCGGCGAAGTAGCGGCAACCCACCTCGGCAACCACGCCGACGGCGGGGAAGGTCCGGATATCGGCCCCGAGCGCCGAGAACAAGTGGTTGTTGACCACCGTGTCGATCAGTTCGAAGTAGCGGGCGTTGTTCATGTGCCCGAGCACGTCGATGTCGGCCCAGCGCGTGGTCACCCGCTCCCAGTGGGCGTAGTCGTCGCGGGTCGGACGCTCGGTTGCCACGGATTCAGCGCTCAGGCCGAGACGGCTTCACGAAGCCGCTGGCTGATGACTGTCGAGACACCGTCGCCGCGCATGGTGACGCCATAGAGGGCATCGCCGACCTCCATGGTCCGCTTCTGGTGGGTGATCACCAGCAGCTGCGAGTTCTCACGCAACTCCTCATAGATCTCCAGAAGTCGCCCGAGGTTGGTGTCGTCGAGCGCCGCCTCCACCTCATCGAGGATGTAGAACGGCGAGGGGCGGGCCTTGAACAGCGCCACCAGGAACGCCACGGCGACCAGGGACCGCTCGCCGCCGGAGAGCAGCGAGAGCCGCTTGACCTTCTTGCCCGGGGGCCGCGCTTCGACCTCGATCCCGGTGTTGAGCATGTCGTCGGGGTCGGTGAGAACCAGCCGTCCCTCACCTCCGGGGAACAGGCGGGAGAAGGTCGACTCGAACGCGCGCTCAACGTCGGCATAGGCCTCGGTGAACACCTGCTGGACGCGGCTGTCGACCTCTCGGACGATGTCGAGCAGATCGTGCTTGGTCTTCTTGAGGTCCTCGAGTTGCTCGGTGAGGAACCGGTGGCGCTCCTCCATGGCCGAGAACTCCTCGAGCGCCAACGGGTTGACGCTGCCGAGCATGGCCAGTTCACGCTCCGCGGTGCGCAGCCGCTTGGTCTGCTCCTCGCGCACGAACGGCGTGGGCTCGAGCAGTTCCTCGTCGGGAGTCTCCACCCCGGGACCGGCCATCGGGATCTGGGGCACCAGCTGATCGGGGCCGTAGTCGCTGACCAGACCGGCCGCATCGAGGCCGAGCTCTTCGAGCGCGCGCTCCTCGAGTTGCTCGATCCGCATCTTCTGCTGGGTGCGCGCCATCTCGTCGCGGTGCACCGAGTTGACCAACTCGTCGTGCTCCTTGGTGAGGTCGCGCAGCGTGGCACGCACCGCGAGCAGTTCCTGCTCACGACCCTGACGTGCCCGCTCCACCTCGGTACGCGCCTCGGCAGCCAGCGCCAGCGACACCTCGAGCCGAGCCAGGACCACCTGGGTTCCGACCAGGACCGCTTCGGCGGCACGGCCCTCACGCGCGATGCGCTCACGGCGTTCGATCTCGCGGATGCGTGCCTCGCGTTCGGCCTGCGCGGCACGAAGCAGCTGATCGGCGCGACCCTGCAGGGCTCGGGCCCGCTCCTCGGCGGTGCGCAACGCCAACCGGGCCTCGGTCTCCGCGGCACGCGCGGCGCGAGCGGCCTCGACCAGTCGCTCGCGGTCGTCGGTGTCCGGTTCGTCGTTGGGGTCGGTCTCGGCGTTGGCAAGCCGCGACTCGAGGTCGGACAGCCCGGACTGGTCCCGCTCGCGGGCGGCCTCGGCGTCCTTGATCGCCGTGGTGAGGCGCTCGGCCTCACCCTTGGCGCCGCGCACCTGAGCGCCGAACTGGGCCAACTCCTCGGCCACGGCCGCCAAGGTGGCGTCCGACTCGTGCAGTTTGGCAAGAGCCACGTCGACCCGCTGCTGGGCGCTCTGGCGCTCGTTCTCCAGACGCGAGATGTCGAAGGCGAGGCGCTCGGAGGAGGCCACGGCCTCGGCCAACTGGCGGGTCGCGTCGTCAACCGCGGCCTGAATCTCGAGCAGGCTGGGCTGGCTGGCCGAGCCACCCGCGGCGACATGGGAGCCCAGGACGTCGCCGTCCAGCGTGACGGCGGTGATGTCGGGGTGTTCGGTGACGAGTCGGCGCGCCGCGGTGAGGTCACCCACGACCGCAACGCGGGTGAGCAGGTGGGTCAGCGCGGGACGGACCTCGTCGGGGCACTCGACCGCCTCGACGGCGTAGGAGGCTCCGGCAGGCAGGGTGGGCCAACTCTCCGGGCCCGCAACCGGGTCGGGGCTGCCGGTCAACAGCAGCCCGGATCGGCCGAGGTCACCGGCCTTGAGATGGTCGATGGCATCCAAGGCCGCCGGCGCCCCCTCGACGACGACGGCATCAGCCGCGGCACCGAGTGCGCTGGCGATGGCCGACTCGTAGCCACCACGCACGGTGACCAGAGCGGCCACCGATCCCAGCAGACCCGAGACCTCCTCGGAGGCGGCCAACAGGGCACCGGCGCCGTCCTTGGGGGCCAGGCCGAGTTCGAGCGCGTCCTTGCGGGCAGTCAATGTCGATCGATCGCGATCGGCGCTCCGTGCCTCGTCGTGGGCCTTGGCGAGCCGCTCCTCGAGGTCGGAGAGCACTGCCACCGCGGCCTCGTGCTCGGAGTCGAGACCTTCCTCGCCGGCATCGAGGCCGGCCACCCGGGTCTCGAGCGCGGTGAAGTCGTGCTGGGCCCGGGCCGCGCGCGCGAGCACTTCTTCTCGCGCCTGCTCGAGACGACCGATCTCCTCGGCGGCAGCGGCCGCCCTGGACCGGGCCGCGTTGACCTGGCCGTGCAGCCGCGCCAGGCCCTC
>JBFIDC010000255.1:0-4834 GCA_041581495.1 Nocardioides sp.
GCCGATGCCCACAGGGGCACCGGCCGACTCGACTCGACTCCGCAAGCCAGGGTCGGGGCTTTGTCGTCAGTTGCCGGACAGCGCCTTGAGGAGTCGTCCGTTGAAGCGGCCAGATGCCTTGGTCTTGGAGGTGACGACCTTGGACCCCGCCGGATCGAAGCTCACCCCGTCGAGGATGGCCGCGCTTCCGGAGATGAAGACCGACCCGGCAGGGATGAACGTGCCAGACTCGGAGTAGCCGTTGGGCCCTGCGATGAGCACGATGCCGGCCATGTTGAACAGGTACTGAGTCTTGGCGGGGATATAACCCGCCGGGAGAGTGAAGGCGATGCCGTCCGCGACCTGACCGGGTGCGCCGCTGTCACAGTCCGCGTCCCCGCCCGGCCCATCAGTGCCCACGACGATGCCGGTCATGATGATCCGGCCGTGGAACTCCTTGCGGAACCTGACCGGGCCGCTTCCGGCGATCTCTGACGTGGCGTCCATCCACTTGCAGTCGCCCTCGCCACCGTTGTTGAACTTCGGCTTCTTCTGCTTCTCCTCCTTGACGAGGTCGGCAGCCTTGAGCGAGCCGTTCTTGACCCGCGAGCTGTTGACGGCATTCTTCTTGATCTTGGGTGTGGTGACCGCGTTGTTCTTCAGTTGGGCGGTCCCGACCTGGCCGGCGGCGTAGCCGACGCCTGCGGCCGTGGCGAGAAGAGCGAGCAACGCGAGCACCAGAGCGGTCAGCGAGAGCGCCGGGCTGAGGCGCCGCACATCAAAGAGATTCATCAGGGTCCTTCCGAAGCGAATGGGATCGATTGACCCTAGTGCTTGAAGGACCGTAGAGAGCGCTGGTTGGGGCTGGTTGTCACATCCAAATGGGCTGAACACGACACCCGGGTCAGAAGGCGGCGACGAGGTCCCACTTCTTGCCGCGCTTGACCTTGCCGTGCAAGGTGGCTTCGGGCTTGGTGGTCGCTTGCGAGATCGTGGTCCACGTGGCTGACCCGGCGGCCCGATCGACGGCGATGAGGTAGTGGTGCGTGTCGTCCTTGTTGCAGATGGACCACGCCATCTCGCTGACTCCCGCGTACCCGGTGGTGGCAAGAGTCTTCACCTTCGCCCGGGTCGGGTTCTTGAGTGGGACAGCGATCTGAAGCAGGCCACCGTCAGCGGTCGTGGCGTACAAAACCTCTTTGGACGCGCCCTTGATCTTGTAGACCGAGCTTGTCTGCAGCGAGGTGACCTTGCCGAAGCCTGATCCCAGCGTTGTCCTCTTCGCGAAGCGGATGGAGCCGTTGGCGAACCTGGTCAGCGTCCAACGCAGGAGTTTGGATCCGGCGATCGTGTAGGCGTAGTAGGTGTATCCGTCGGCGAATTGATCGGGCTTGAACCCACGCTGCCGGTAGTTCTTGGAACTCAGCGTGATCCGGTTGGACGTGAACGTCGCGGTGACCAGGCGCGGGACACCGTTCTTGGCCACCGTGTTGAGTCGCAGCACACGCTTCTTCTTCGTGGTGGAGGAGTCGTAGAAGCCCCAGGCGGTGGCCCTGTAGCTGAGCCGGTTGCTGCTCTTGGTGATGCGCTGGACCCGCCCGTTGTTGATCGAGTAGTAGTGCATGCGTCGGTCGGCACCGAGTCCCACGAGCCCCGCGGGACAGTTCAGCCCGGCCTTCGCCTGGGTGCCGGTGGCGTCGAAGGGACGCATGGCCGTGGCAGCGGAGCCGGGCGTGAGGATCGAGGCGATGACGGCAAGTGAACTCACAACGATCCGAGCGCGCATGAGGAACTCCCGTGGGTGAAGTGTGAGAGGACCCTACTTCAGGTAGGAGGACGCGCGCTTCAACTCGTCTGCGGCACGGACCACGATCCGTTCGATGAGTGCCTCGCACGTCGGGAGGTCGTCGATGACTCCGACGACCTGGCCCGAAGCGAGCACTCCCGCATCGGTGTCGCCCTCGACGAGGCCGGATTTCAGCATGGTCGGCGTGTTCGCGGCCAGTGCCATCTGTCCCAGGGTGCGGCCCTGGGCCTTCTTCATGGCGCGGCCATCCTTGAGCAACGCGGCCCACGACATCCCGGAGTCCTTCTTGAACTCCATCGTGCGGCGCATCGTGGGACCCATCCGGCGCAGGGCCGAGGTCTCCTCGAGTGATTCGACCAGGTCGGTGCGCAGCATCCGGTGCGGCATCCCGTCGACCTTCGCGGTCACCACGGTGCCGGTCAGGTCGGTCCGCAGGTACAACTCCTTGACGGCGTCGGGCACCGCGCTGTCCTGGGTGAGCAGGAAGCGGGTCCCCATGCCGATCCCGGCAGCACCGTAGGACAGGGCGGCGGCGAGGCCGCGGCCGTCGAAGAAGCCACCGGCGGCGATGACCGGAATGTCCACGGCGTCGAGGACGGTCGGCAACAGCAGGGTGGTGGGGACCGGGCCGGTGTGACCACCTCCCTCACCGCCCTGGATCATCACGGCGTCGGCGCCCCAGGCCGCCACCTTGACCGCGTGCTTGGCGGCGCCGATCGAGGGCATCACCACGATGCCGTGATCCTTGAGTTTGGCGATCTGGTCCTGCTTGGGCGCGAGGGCGAACGAGGCCACCTTCACCCCGTGTTTGATCAGCAGGTCGCACCGGGCGCCGGCGTCGGCAGCATCGGCGCGCAGGTTGACCCCGAACGGCTGGTCCGTGCGGCTCTTGACCTCGAGGATCGCCTTCTCGAGTTCCTCGAACGACATCGTGGCGCTGGCCAGGATGCCCAGACCGCCGGCGTTGGCCGTGCCGGTCACCAGCCGCGGTCCGGAGACCCAGCCCATGCCCGTCTGCACGATCGGGTGCCGGACACCGGTGAGTTCGGTGAAGGGCGTCTTGATCAACTGCTCGATCATGCCCGGTCCTTCGTCTCGTCCTCGGCGGGCTTGGGGACCTCCTTGAAGCGCAGACCCTTGGGGTCGAGCACCTCGCGGATCATGATCAGCTCTTCCATCGAGGGCGCGCGCGTCTCGGGGATGTCTCCGCTCAGGTCCAGGTCGAACCCGGTGGCCTCCTGGACCTCGGCGACGGTGACGCCAGGATGGACACTGACCAGTCTCATCGTGTCGCCCGCACCGCCCATGTCGAAGACAGCGAGGTTGGAGACGATCCGGTGGATGTCGTTGTAGCGCTCGGCGGCGGGACCGGCGGCCTTGGCGTTGGTGGGGCCGACACCGGAGACGATGTCGACCTTGTCGACGAAGACGCGGGGCGAGTGCTTGGGCACCCAGTAGGACGTGCGGTTGTTGACGGTGTTGCCGGGCGCTCCTCGGGAGCCGAGCAGTTGCCGCTTCGGCTGGGCGAAGTCGCCGATGGCGCTGATGTTCTGGTTGCCGAGACGGTCGACCTGGGTGGCGCCCATCATCACGTGGCGTTTGCCGTAGGCGACCACGTCGAAGACCTTGCGGAACGGGATCCAACCCTCGACCACGTCGCCCTTGGCGAACAACGGGGGAGTGCCGGCAAGGAAGAGGGATTCGCCGTCCGAGATCACCAGGTCGGGGTTGCTGGTGAGTTTGGCCAGGCGCACTCCCAGCATCGGGAGTAGCCCCATCGGGCTGGCGAAGATCTCCCCGTCGTCCTTGAAGGCGTCGGCGATGGCGGCAGCGCAGACGTCTGCGCGATCAACGGTGGTCGAGCCTGTCGAGACACTCACTTGGCCTGCTCCTCTGCGAACGCGCGGACTTCTGCTTGATAGGCGGCCTCGTCCCCGGAGAGGAAGCGCTTCTCGAACGCCGCCCAGTCCTCGTCGGTGCCGCCGGCGGCAGCGGCGTAGGCGCGTTGGAACTTCTCGTCACGCTCGTAGTCGGGGCTGCAGGTGGTGAAGTGCGCCCCGTTGGGGGTCTCGACCACTCCGTCGACCATCATCCGGCTGAGCAGGAGTCGTTGCACCGGGGTGTCGACGGTGAGTCCCGCGGTGTCCACGATCTGTTCACACGAGACGTAGGCCCGGTCGGCGGCCATGCAGAACAGGTCGTCGAAGTAGGGGTCGGGGCCGAGGTAGGTGGCGTTGCCGTGCATGTCGGCCCGGTTGAGGTGCACCAGCGCCACGTCGAGGTTCAGCGCCGGGACGGCGACGAGCTCCTGGGCGTCGTCGTAGGGGCTGGTGACGGTCTTGAGCCACGGGTTGTTGACCATGACGTCGGAGCCGAGGCCGGCCCTCATCGGCAGGAACGGAAGGCGTTGGGCCGCCGCGCGCAGCCCCGTCTGGAACATGCCCTCGTCGAGTTCGACGACCTCAGGGATGGCACCCGCCTGGCGGGCGCGCTGGAAGTTGGGCTCCAACGGGACCGAATCAAGCGAGACGAAGGCATAGACCAGCTTGCGCACCTTGCCGGCGCGCACGAGCAGTCCGACGTCAGCGCCGCCCCAACTGACCAGGGTCAGGTCCTTGAGGTCGGAGTTGAGGATGGCCCGGACCAACGCCATCGGCTTGCGCCGGGGACCCCAGCCACCGATACCGATCCTCATCCCGTCCTCGAGTTCGGCGACGACCTCGTCGATGGACATGCGCTTGTCGCGCGGCTTGTTGCTCACTGCTGGCCCTTCTTGGACTTGTCGGTGCCCGCGAACTTGTCGCGGAGTTCGTCGGCCACGCCGGCGAGGTTCAGTTCGTAGGTGAACCCCTGCTCGAACCGGTAGCTCTTGTTGACGTCGATCGGGTCGATGCCGTTGAGGGCTTCCTTGGCGGCCCGGATCACGCGGGTGTCCTTGGCGGCGATCTCGCCGGCGACCTTGAGGGCCGCATCGTCGAGTTGGTCGCGGGGGACCACTTCGAGGACCGAGCCGAACTGGACGAGGTCGGCGGCCTTGATGGTGCGCGC
>JBFIDC010000256.1:0-4832 GCA_041581495.1 Nocardioides sp.
CTGGTCGAGGCCGGTGACGGCGAGTGCCTCTCCGGAGGCGACAACCTGAACCTGACCGCTGCCACCCTGGACTTCAGCGACCTGACGCTGGTCCAGTCGGGCCTCCTGGCCGGGATCGACCCTGTTATCGCTCAGCTGATGGAGGCGCTCTCGCCGGTCTTCAGCGGCCTGCAGGGCGCCCTGCAGCAGGCGCTGACGGCCCTCGACGGCGAGGTGGTCCTTGACCTCGGCGCCGTGCAGAGCACCTGCGAGGCCGACCCCGACTCGGCAACCGGTGACGCCGGCGTGGCCAACTCCGGGGCCTACGTCTCGATCGGTGGCCAGAAGCTGACGCTGGTCGACCTGCCGGCCAAGCCGGACCCCAACACCAAGATCCTGACCAACCTCGACAAGGTCGCGCAGTTGGTCCAGGACGACATCTCCGCAGAGCTCAAGTCGTTCCTCCAAGGTGAGTTCGGCGCGGTCGCCGGTGCGACCGACGCCGTGTTCGACGCGATCATCGACAACGTGATCGCCCAGATCGCTCCGCAGTTGGCTCCGCTGGAGGAGAACATCCTCGACGGCACGCTCAACAAGCAGGTCAAGCCGAGCAGCAACTCGATCATCGTGACCGCGCTGGACCTGCGGGTTCTGCCCGCCGCGGCCGAGTTCGGCGTCGAGTTCCTCTCCATCGAGATCGGTCGCAGCCACTGCGGCCCGAACTCGCGAGTCACCGGGACGCCGAACAACCCCGACAACCCGAACAACCCGAACAACCCCAGCAACCCTGGAAACCCCGGCAACCCGCAGGTGCCCACCTCGGTGCCTGCCGGCGCTGAGGGCTCCAACGCGATGCTGTCGCTGGGCATGCTCCTGCTGCTCGCCGGCGGAAGCGGCCTGGCTGTCTACAGGCGCCTGCTGACGCGATGACCGACTCCCCTGAGGAAGTGGCTCAGGGACCCGAGCAGAGCCAAGCCGAGGAGGAGAGCCCGCGCCGCAAGCGGCGGGCTCTCCTCGCGGCCGTCGGCGTCGCCGTGATGGTGCTGGTGATCGGCCTCGGGGCCATCACCTGGTTCGGTGGCGACGAGCCGGCCCGCAAGCAGTTGACCGAGGCGGCTCCGCTCGTCTCGGCGCCGGCCGCGGAACCCCCGGTACGCCTCGAGGTCCCCAGCATCGACATCTCCGCGCGGATCAACCCGATCACGGTCTCCAAGCAGCGAGTCCTCGAGCCGCCGGCAGACGTCAGTGCCGTCGGCTGGTGGA
The DNA here is from genome assembly GCA_041581495.1 of Nocardioides sp. Taxonomy (GTDB): domain Bacteria; phylum Actinomycetota; class Actinomycetes; order Propionibacteriales; family Nocardioidaceae; genus Nocardioides. Next base: position 1,243 of record JBFIDC010000256.1, read on the forward strand.
ACCTGTCTGCTCAGGCCGGCTCGGACCGCGGCCGCACGGTGATGACCGGCCACACCGTCCACAGTGGCGGCGGGGTCATGGACCGGCTCGACGAACTCGAGCCGGGTGCGACCGTGCGCGTGGTCACGCGCGAGGGCACCTTCCTCTATCGCACCGAGAAGGTGCAGGTCCGCTCCAAGGCGTGGGTTGCCGAGAACGCACAGCTGCTCTTCGGGCAGACGACCGGAAAGGGTCGTCTGGTGCTGATCTCCTGCGAGGACTGGAACGGCAAGGTCTTCGAAAGCAATGTGATCGCGATCGCCGTTCCGGTCACCGGTTCGGAGCCCAGCGACGGGACCAGTGTTGAGCCCAGTGTTGAGCCCAGCGACGGGCCCAGCGCCGAGCCCAGTTCGAAACCGAGCTCGGCGCAGGCCTGAGGTCCGACCTAGTTGGCGGCCTCGTAGGCCTCGCGCACCTCTTGAGAGACGCGTCCGCGGTCGGTGACCTTCATGCCGTTGGCGCGCGCCCAGGCACGCACCTCTTTGGCACTGCCCTTGCCCGTGGCGGCCGAACGCTTGGAGCGTCGCGTGCCGGTGACCTTGCGGCCGTGGCCGATGTAGGTGGCGAGGGCCTCCCGCAACTTCGCGGCGTTGGAGGCGTTGAGATCGATCTCGTAGTTGGTGCCGTCGAGCGCGAACGAAATGGTCTCAGTGGCCTCACCGCCGTCAATGTCGTCGTCGAGGACGATTTGAACTCTTTGCGCCATGGTGATTCCTCAAATTGGATTACAAGACAACGATGGATAGCACTATTGAATTGCGCTCACCCGAGATCGCACATACCCCCCGCTAACACCTACTGTGACATATTCGCCATAACCATTCCAGACGGCCACTCACACCGGATCACTTACGGGGACTCAGGTGTTGCGCGCGAAGACCAGCTCCAGGCCGCGCAGGGTGAGCGCGGGCGCGTATTGGGTGAAGCACCTGCATTCGTGCCGGACCAGGTCGGCCAGGTAGCCGGTGGAGATCACCGTGACCCGCGCGGGATCGACGTCCAACTGATCGATCATCCGCTCGACGATGCCCTCCACCTGGCTGGCGACACCGAAGACCATGCCGGATTGGAGCGCCTCCACGGTGTTCTTGGCGATCACCGATCGGGGTCGTTGGAGTTCGACCTCGCGCAACTGGGCTCCGCGACGTCCGAGCGCGGCCAAAGACAGTTCGATGCCCGGAGATATCGCACCCCCGATGTATTGGCCCTGCTCGCTGACCACGTCGAAGGTGGTGGCGGTCCCCCCGAAGTCGACGATGATCGCGGGGCCACCGAAGTCGGTGACGGCCGCGAGGGCATTCACGATCCGGTCCGAGCCCACCTCGCGTGGGTTGTCCATGAGGATCGGCACCCCCGTGCGGATCCCGGGTTCCACCACCACCGTCGGCACGTCGCCGAAATGGCGGGCGAGCATCTCGCGCCACACATGAAGGACCGACGGGACTGTCGCGCACACGGCGATCCCGTCGATGTCGGCCATGGCGGGACCCACCAGGCCACGCGTCAGCACCGCCCATTCGTCGGCGGTGCGGCGCTCATCGGTGCTCATCCGCCACTGCGCGGTGACGACCCCGCCCTCGATGAGACCGAGCACGGTGTGACTGTTGCCGATGTCGCAGGCCAGCAGGGTCATCGGGCTCTCACTCGTCCAGGTCCAGTCCGAGGTCGAAGACCTGCACCGAGTGGGTCAGGGCGCCGACCGAGATGTAATCGACCCCGGTCGCGGCGACCTCCCGGGCACGATCGAGCCTCAACCCTCCCGATGCCTCGAGGGTGGCCCGGCCGGCGGTGAGGGCCACGGCCTCGGCCATCATCGGCGTCGACATGTTGTCGAGGAGGATCTCGGTGCAGCCGGCCGCCAGGAGCGCACGGAGTTGGTCGAGGTCGGTGACCTCCACCTCGACCCGCAGGCCCGGGTTGGCCCTGACCACCGCTTGGTAGGCGGGCACCACTCCCCCGGCCGCGACCACGTGGTTGTCCTTGACCATGGCGCGGTCCGAGAGGCTGAAGCGGTGGTTGACCCCGCCACCGCAGCGCACGGCGTACTTCTGCAGGGCGCGCCATCCCGGCAGCGTCTTGCGGGTGTCGAGGACGCGAGCGCTGGTGCCCTCGAGCGCGGCCACCCAGTGCGAGGTGGCGGTGGCGATGCCGGAGAGATGGCAGGCGAAGTTGAGCGCCGTGCGTTCGGCTGTGAGCAGGTCCGCGACCGGTCCCGCCACGCGCAGCACCGTGTCGCCCGGCACGACACGGGTGCCGTCGGGAGCGCGCTCGGTGACCTCGACCGTCTCGCCCATGGCGTAGCGGAAGCACAGTTCGGCGATCGCCAGACCGGCCACGACCCCCCGCTCACGCGCCACGAACCCGCCCGCGGCGGTGCCCATGTCGGGCATCGCGTCGCTGGTGACGTCGGTGGACCCGTCGGGCAGGTCCTCGGCGAAGGCCGTCGCGACCAGGTCATAGAGACCGGCGGGGTCGAGTCCCGCGGACTCGATCTCCGCGAGCAGGGGGGCGGGCAGTGCGGCCAGCGGCACGCGCAGGATCGTCATGGGGTCGGCCCCGGGTTCGGAGCAGGGTCGACGAGCAGGTCGGTCGCGGGCGCGGCGGCGAAGGCGGCGGTGAGGGTGCCCTCACGCATCGACACGTCGAAGTGGCCGGACCAGATCGCGTCGTTGCGTTCGGGGAAGTCCTCGCGCCAGTGCGACCCGCGGGTCTCCTCGCGCAGCAAGGCGCAGTGGGCCAGCGCGCTGGAGATCGTCAACAGGTTGGAGGCCTCCCACGACTCGCCATCGACGTGCTCGGCCGGCACCCCGGCGAGCTTGTCGAGCAGGACGCCTGCCTCCTCGAGGCCGGTGGCGGTGCGCAGCACCCCGACCCGAGAACTCATGACCTCCTGGAGTTCGGGACGAGTCGCAGCGGAGATCAGCCCGGCCGGTCGCTCGTCCGTCGTGGGCGCGGACCACGGGCGCAGTTCTGCCGGGAGAACCGTGGCGATGCGGCGAGAGAAGACCAGGCCCTCGAGCAGGGAGTTCGAGGCCAGCCGATTGGCCCCGTGCACACCCGAGCAGGCCGCCTCGCCGGTCGCATAGAGGCCGGGCAGGTCACTGCGGCCCCAGAGGTCGGTGCGGATGCCGCCACTGGCGTAGTGGCACGCCGGCGCGACGGGGATCAGTTCGGTGACCGGGTCGACGCCGTAGGAGCGGGTGGTGGCCAGGATCGTCGGGAAGCGCTTCTCCCAGAACTCGGCACCGAGGTGGCGCGCATCCAGCCACATGTGCGGACGACCGGTCTCCATCATCTTGCGCATGATCGCCTTGGCGACCACGTCGCGCGGCGCGAGGTCGGCGAGTTTGTGGACCCCCTGCATGAACCGGCTGCCGCCCTCTTCTGGTGGCGCATCGACCAAGAACGCGCCCTCGCCGCGCACGGCCTCGGAGATCAGTGGCTGCTGGCCCGTCGAGTGGGGGCCGAGGTACATCACGGTCGGGTGGAACTGGACGAACTCGAGGTCGCGCAGGGTGGCTCCGGCCCGGAGGGCGAGGGCCATGCCGTCA
>JBFIDC010000257.1:0-4787 GCA_041581495.1 Nocardioides sp.
GATGATCGAGGAGGCGTTCGGCGGCCGGGATCCGGAAACGGCGCAGTACGACATGGACGTCAAGGAGTACGCCGAGGTCTTGGCGGCGCTGAAGCCGGCCTTCATCCACCATCCCGACTCGAAGGTGCACCTGCGCGCGATCCTCATCGAACGTGGCTGCGACCCGGAACTGACGTACTTCGATGTGCCGAGACTGCGCACCTCGACGTCGGACAACTACCTGACCACCGGCATCGCCTACGCCTTCCACCCGCATCGGGACACCTGGTACTCAGCGCCAATGATGCAGTTGAACTGGTGGCTGCCGATCTACGACGTGAGCCCGGACAACGTGGTCGCCTTCCATCCGCGGTACTTCGACGAGGGCATCGCGAATGGCAGCGAGCGGTACAACTACTACGCCTGGAACCGAGACAGTCGTGCGCTTGCCGCCTCGCAGATCGGTGTCGACACCCGTGACCAACCCAAGCCGGAGGAGGCGATCGACCTCGATCCGCAGATTCGGCCCGTCCCGCCCGTCGGCGGCGTGATGGTCTTCTCGGGAGCCCAGTTGCACTCCTCGGTGCCGAACACCTCGGGGCGGACCCGGATCAGTGTCGACTTCCGTGTCGTCCATCGGTCCGACGTCGAATCCGGTCGCGGCGCCGCCAACGTCGACTCACACTGCACCGGCACGACGATGCGCGACTACCTGCGCGTCCACGACCTCGAGCGGCTGCCCGCCGATGTCGTCGCACCCTACGACGTCGGCGTGCCGGACGAGTTGCTCGAGTACGCGATCTACACGAACTGAGAGGCTGGTCGATCGATGCGCGTCCTCGTCGCCGGAGACCGCGGCTACATCGGAGCCGTCCTGGTGCCGGCGCTGATGGAGGCGGGCCATGACGTCGTCGGCCTGGACGCCGGTTGGTACGACGGCTGCGACTTCGGGCCGCAGCCGGGCGGCTACGAATCACGCACCGGTGACATCCGTGAGCAGCGGCCCCGAGACCTCGCGGGCTTCGACGCGGTCGTGAACCTGGCCGCGATCTCCAACGACCCGGTCGGTCTCCTGAACCCGGACGCGACCTACTCGGTCAACGCCCTCGGTGCCGCTCACCTGGCGCACGTCGCCCGTGACGCCGGCGTCTCCCGCTACCTCTTCTCATCCTCGTGCAGCCTCTACGGCGCCGCCGCCGACGGCGGCGCGCTCACCGAGGGGAGCGAGGTCAACCCCGTGACGCCGTACGGCCAGAGCAAGGTGCAGGCCGAGCAGTTGATCGCCAAGTTCGCCGGCGACGACTTCAGTCCGACCTACCTGCGCAACGCCACGGCGTACGGTTCGAGTCCGCGACTGCGCGCCGACATCGTCGTCAACAACCTCACCGGTGCGGCGCTCACCGCGGGTGAGGTGCGTCTGCAGAGCGACGGTTCGCCGTGGAGACCGCTGGTCCATGCCAGGGACATCTCGCGGGCGTTCCTCGCCGTGCTGTCGGCCGACAGGGAGGTCGTTCACGACGAGGCCTTCAACGTCGGACGCGACGAGGATGTGGTTCAGATCCGCACCATCGCGAACGCGGTGGCCCAGCGGACCGGGGCACCCATCACGTTCGCCGAGGATGCGTCTCCGGACACGCGGGACTACCGTGTCGACTTCGGCAAGATCGGACGCCTGCTCCCCGGCTTCCGGCCGTCCTGGACGGTGAGCGCCGGGATCGACGAACTCGCCGCCGACATGACCCGACTCGGGCTCACGAGCTCCCAGTTCGAACACACCTTCGTGAGGCTGGAGCAGATCAACCGACTCAAGGCCGCCGGCCGACTGGACGAGCACCTCTGCCGCGTCGGTCCGGGGCCGACGGCGGCGCGGTGAGGTTCGGGCAGTGGCAGGCGCAGACCCTTGAGCGCTCCGCGGATCGCTGTCGTCCTGGTCACCTACAACAGCGCTGACGTCCTCCCTCGGTGTCTGGAGTCGCTGCGCGACGGCGGCGCGGACGGCGTCGAACTCACCGATGTCGTCGTGGTCGACAACGCCTCGACGGACACCAGCATCGAGATCGCGAAGGCGATCTCAGGACTGCCGATCTCTGTGGTCCAGATGCTCGAGAACGCCGGCTACGCGGCGGGATTCAACGCGGGCGTGACGACACTTCGCGGTCGGCCACCCGACGCAGTCATGTTGCTCAACCCGGACTGCCATCTTCGGCCGGGGGTGCTCGCGACGCTCGCCGACGCATTGCGAGCGCCGGGCCGTGGCGCCGTCGCACCGCGACTGCTCAACCCCGACGGAACGCTTCAGCCGTCCCTGCGCCGGCGCCCCACCACCGCGGGCGCCTTCGTCGAGGCGATCCTGGGCGGGCGGGTCGCGGACCGACTCGGCGTGGGTGAGTTGATCTTCAAGCCGGGTCCGCATCAGCGGCCGGGGCCGGCAGCCTGGGCGACTGGGGCGGCGCTCCTGATGTCGTGGTCGCTCCTGGAGGGCATCGGTCCCTGGGACGAGAGATATCTGCTGTACAGCGAGGAGACGGAGTTCCTGCTGCGGGCCGCCGATCACGGCTGGTCGACGTGGTACGAGCCGGCCGCCGTGATCGAGCACAAGGGCGGTGAGTCCGGCATCAGGCCGGACCTGGCCGCTCTCCTCACCGTCAACCGGGTCAGGTTGTTCCGCGACCGGCACGGGTTGGGCGGAGGTCTGATGTACGGCGCCGCCATGGTCCTTGGCATGGCCCTGCGTGCCGCCGCGGGCCAGCGGACCGCCCGAGCCTCGCTCGCGGCGCTGCTGATCCCCTCGCGCCGGATCACCTCACTCGCGGAACTGCCGTGACCAGCGGTACGCGCGCGGTGAACGCCCTCGGGGACCTCTTGCGATCCGTGTCCGCGCAGGCGAGGGTGACCGACCGGCGCAGCACCCTGGCCGGGCCGGCGTTGATCGCCGCTGCCGACGAGACGGCTCGGCTGGTGCGAGCCACGGCCCGGCGAGACCGACCGGTGCTGGCGACGGTTCTCCCGCTCTCCACCGACGCGCTCGTCGTGCTGGTGGCGGCCGTGCTGGGCGACTTCACGCTGTGCTGCCTGGATCCTGCCGCCCCGGCCGGACGACGGGCGGCAGTGCTCGATGCTCTCTCGCCCGATGTCGTCCTCGACTCCCATGGCGTGCATCCCCGGCCCGGCCCAGAGGTCGCGGGGGTGGAGCCTGGGTACGTCGCCATGTCGTCTGGCTCCACAGGTGGTGCGCCGAAGGGCGTCCTGTCGTCGTGGAGCAACATCGTGGCCTTCCTCCCTCATGGCGCCGCAGCTCTCGAGCTTGACGAAGGCGCGGTCTGGGGGGAGCTGTCGCACCTCTCCTACGACCTCGCGATGACCAACCTCCTGATCGCCTTGGGCGCCGGCTGTGACATCGCCGTCTCGTCGGCGCTGAGCGACCGCCTGCGTCCTGTCGCGTTCACCGAGAGGACGGGCGCGACGCATCTGCGGCTGGCTCCCCGCTTCATCGATCTCGCCGTGAACGAGCGCCGTGCAGCCGGCCCGCGGAGCCTTCGGGTCTGGGGCTCGGGGGGCGACCGGCTCCCGGTCGGCGGCGCGAAGCGGCTCTTCGACCTGGGCGTGCCGACTCTCGTCAACACCTACGGCACGAGCGAAACGATCGGCTTCGCCAGTGCGGCGCGAGTGATCGCTGGGGGGAGTCTCCCCTCGGCGCACGGCACCGTGACCATCGGAGCGGGCACCCTCGGACCCTGGCGAACCCGGATCCGTGAGTATCCGGAGGGTGCGCTGCTCGTCATCGAGTCGCCGCACCTGCCGACGGGATACCTGTTCGGAGGCTCGCAAGACCACTTCCCGCACTGGGCGGCGCCCCATCGAGTTGAGACGGGGGATGTCGGCGTACGGTGCGGCCAGGATCTCTTCTGCCTGGGGCGCGCGGGTCGCCGGGTCAAGCGAAGCGCGAGCTTCATCGACCTGGACGAGGTCGACGCATCGCTCGCCGAGGCTCTCGGTGTCGCGTCCTTCACCGCGTTGACGCGCAGCGGTTCACTCGTCACCCTGCTGGAGCTAGCCAAGGCTGAGCCGGAGGCGCGACTGCGCGAACGCGTCTCCAAGGTGCTCCGGCCGGACACCGTGCCGGATACCTTCGTCGCGGTCCCCCAACTGCCACGTCTCGGGAACGGCAAACTCGACCATGCCGAGGCTCAGCGCCTGGCCGAACGTTGAGGTGCGCGCGCAGCGACGAGGTCTAGGTGAGCCGGGTGCGGGTGTCGAGATAGGCAGCCAGTGAGCCGACGCTCTCGAAGACCTCGGCGGTGATGTCGTCCTCGTCCATCTCGAGGTCGAAGCGTTCCTCGATCACACAGATGAGTTCGACCAGGGCGAGCGAGTCGAGTTCGGTCAGGCTGCCGAACAACTGCGTCTGCGGGCTGAAGGTGCCGGCGCTGTGGTCCTCGCCGACCACGAACGTCAGCGCATCGACGAGCGCGCTGAGCGTGGTGGGCGACATGATCGTCTCGGGGGAGTCCATGGAAGATGCCTCCGGTCTGGTCGGGTCGAGATGTGGTTCGAGGGTCGGCGGATCTGCTTCGGTCACACCAGCACCTCGGCGGGAGGCGGGTGACTCAGGAACGCGGTCGGGCTGGCCGTGAGGCCGTAGGCGCCGGCTTGATAGATGACGATGAGGTCGCCCACCTCCGCTCTGGGCAGCACGACCTTGTCGCCGAGAAGGTCGAGTGGTGTGCACAGGCAGCCAACGACCTGCACGGTCTCGGTGTCACCGGCACCGATCCGGTTGGCGACCGCGATCGGGTAGTTGCGGCGGA
>JBFIDC010000258.1:0-4776 GCA_041581495.1 Nocardioides sp.
CGGCGCTCGCCTCGGAACCTCATCGCGCCGCGCTGACGGCTTGCCACGGGTGTCGGGACGACCACCTGACCGACCCGCGGGCTTGCTCCCGGACCTGGTGTCGGACTTGCCACCCGAGCGGCTCTCTGGACGCCCACTCGAGCGGGTGTCGGACTTGCCGCTTGAGCGAGTGTCGGGTTTACCGCGGCCAGTGGGTTTGCCAGTGGGTTTGCCGGTGGGCTTGCCAGTGGGTTTGCCAGACGGTTTGCCGGTCGATTTGCCGGCCGAGCCACCGCTGGATCGGCCTGCTGCGGGTCGGGAGGGACGACGGTTCTCGGGCACCCCTCAAGACTAGGGCGCGCGCACCAAGCCACGAGCATCGGCGGCACTGCGAGAGCCGGAGAGCCGGAAGGCCTCCACCGTCTCGGCTCGCAGTTCGTCGTGAAGGCGAGTCACTCCGGCCTCGCCGTCCACGAGCGCATAGAGCGGGAGGCGACCGAGGAAGACAGCATCGGCGCCGAGGGCGAGGGCGGTGAGCACGTCCAGTCCGCACCGCACTCCCCCGTCGACATAGACCTCGGCGGTGCCGCCGACCGCGTCGACCACGCCCGGAAGACAACTCGCGGTCGAGGCGGCTCGATCGAGTTGGCGTCCTCCGTGGTTGGAGACCCACACGGCCTTGGCGCCGGCCTGAACGCAGCGGCGCGCGTCATCGGGACGCAACACGCCCTTGACCACCACCGGCAGACCGGTGTGCCCGGCCAGCCAGTCGAGGTCGTGCGGACCGAGATCCAACGCCTTCTCGGCGCCGGGCGCGTCCTCGTAGCCGGGATCGAAGTTGACCCGGAGCATCTTGGGATCGATCACATCCCACACCAGCGGATCGCTGGAGTACTTGGTGCCGACGACGGGAGTGTCGACGGTGAGCACGATCGCCTCCGCTCCCGCCTCGACCGCGCGGGCCAGGAGTGGGGCGGCAAGTGTCCGATCGGACGGCAGGTAGGCCTGGAGCCACCAGCGCACCCCCGTGGCCGCGATGTCCGCGAAACTGGTGCCGGCGTTGCTGGAGACGACCATGACCGTCCCGGCGGCCGCTGTCGCTCGCGCCATCGCCAGTTCGCCGTCGGGATGCACGGCGCGCTGCAAGGTCGTCGGAGCAATACCCCAGGGAACTTGGGACCGGCCGAGCATCGAGACCGACACATCGATGTTGGTGACGTCGCGGAGCACATGGGGAACCAGGCGTTGTTGCGACCAACCCCCGGGAGCCTCGGACGCGCTGATCGAGTCCCGCGCGCCCTGCATGAGGTACTCGGCCACGGGTGCGGGAAGCCGCTGCCGAGCCTGTTGCTCGAGTTGGGCCAACCAGGTCTGCGACATCGCTAGGCGACCTCGACGCCGGCGAACTTCTTCTTGCCCCGACGCAGCACCAGCCACGTGCCACCGATCAGGTCCGTCGCGCTCGGCCGCGCGTCGACGTCCTCGACGCGAACATTGTTGAGGTAGGCACCGCCCTCGGTGATGGTGCGCCGCGCCTCACCCTTGCTGCCCACCAGGCCCGCCTCGACCAGCAGATCGACGACCGATGGCAAGGCGTCGGTGCGTTCGACCTGAACCGCCCCGGCCTCGCGCAGCGCCGCCGCCAGGGTCGCAACGCTCAGGGTCTGGAGATCACCGCCCCCGAAGAGCGCCTGCGAGGCCGCCTGCGCGGCCGCCAACTCCTCGTCCCCGTGGACCAGACTCGTCACCTGCTCGGCCAGGGTGCGCTGAGCTGCCCGGAGGAAGGGCTTCTCGGCGTGCGCGGACTCGAGGGCCTCGATCTCGGTGCGGTCGAGGAAGGTGAAGATGCGCAGGAGTTCGCCGACCTTCTCGTCCTCGACGTTGAGCCAGAACTGATAGAAGGCGTACGGCGACATCATCGCCGGGTCCAGCCACAGGGCCCCGCCTTCGGTCTTGCCGTACTTGGTCCCGTCGGCCTTGGTGACCAGCGGCGTCGCGAACGCGTGCGCCTGGCCGCCCTCGGCGCGCCGGATGAGTTCGACACCGCCGGTCAGGTTGCCCCACTGGTCGGAGCCGCCGAACTGCAGCGTGACGCCATGTTGGCGATAGAGGTTGAGGAAATCCATCGATTGCAGCAACACGTAACTGAACTCGGTGTAACTGATCCCGCTCTCGAGCCGTGAGCGCACCACGTCCCGGGCCAGCATCCGGTTGACCGGGAAGTGCTTGCCGATGTCTCGCAGGAAGTCGATGGTCGAGAGGTTCTCGGTCCAGTCGTAGTTGTTGACCATGGTTGCCGCGTTGGCGCCCTCGAAGGAGACATAGGGCTCCAACTGGCCGCGCAGTCGTGCCGTCCAGTTCTGCACCGTGTCGGCATCGTTGAGAGACCGCTCGCTGCTCTCCTTGGGGTCACCGATCATCCCCGTAGCGCCGCCGACGAGCAGGAACGGCGTGTGGCCGGCGCGTTGGAGACGGACGGCCGTGACGATCTGGACGAGGTTGCCCATGTGCATGCTGGGGGCGGTGGGGTCGAACCCGACGTAATAGCGAACGCTGCCCGCTGCCAGCGCCTCGCGGAGAGCGTCGAGGTCGGTCGAATGCGCGATGAGTCCGCGCCAGAGCAGATCGTCGATGAGGCCCGCGTCGATCGGGGCGTCACGCTGCGGAGAGTCGGTGGACACAGCCCAAGCCTGCCCCATGGCATGGATGAGGTCCCACTGGGTTACCGGTGAACGGCCACCTACGCTGACGGTGGCCCCCACCGCGCGTGGGCGGCCCAAACGAAGCGGAAGGCACGCAGTGATCGGCGGCAGGTACTCGTTGGACCGAGAAATCGGTCGGGGCGGTATGGGCGCGGTCTGGAGCGGAACCGACCACACGCTCGGACGTGTTGTGGCCCTCAAGCAGATCGGCCTCTGGCCCGGAGCGGCGACCCCTGACACCGTGCGGGCCGAGCGTGAGGCCCGCTTGGCCGCGCGTCTGAGCCACCCCAACGTGGTGGCCGTCTTTGATCTCCTCGATGACGACGCTGGCCAGCAGTGGATGGTCATGGAGCACGTGGTCGGCACCAACCTGTCCGAACTCATTCGCGCGAACGGGGCGTTCTCACCCGACCACATCGCGCCGATCCTGGCTCAGGTGGCCGCCGCGCTCGCCGCCGCCCACGCCGCCGGGATCGTCCACCGCGACATCAAGCCCTCCAACATCCTGGTCGCCGAGGACGGCACGGTGAAACTCTCCGACTTCGGGATCGCGCGCACCGAAGCCGACGCCGCGCTGACCCAGACCGGACTGGTGACCGGCTCTCCTGCCTATCTCGCACCCGAGGTGGCCTCGGGCCAGATGGCGAGCGAGGCCAGTGACGTGTGGTCGCTGGGAGCCACCCTGTGCCATGCGCTGACCGGAAGCCCGCCCTACGAGGTCGGCGACAACGTGATGGGCGCCCTGTTCAGGATCGTCAACGAGGAGCCACCCCGCCCCGAGGCCGCGGGCTGGCTGGCTCCCGTGCTCGCCGCGACGATGACCAAGGATCCGGCCCAGCGATGGAGTGCCGCGCAGGTCCGCGAGTTCCTCGAGGCCGGCGCCCCCGCCATCGCGCGGCCCCCGAACCGCACCGGGACCCATCGCGCCACCGCGGACGCCAATGCGACCCAACGCATGCCGACGGTCCACCCCACCCGCACGGCCCCACGCCTGCCGGCCTCACCGCCGGCTTCCGCTCCACCCGGCAGATCGCGGCGCCGATGGTTCTGGGGCCAGCCGCTCCCCCTGTTGGCGCTCACGCTGACGGCGTTCGTCGTGCTCGCCCTCGCGATCGGCTGGGCCACCCGAGACACCACCGACTCGTCCCAAGCCGGCGGCGACCCATCGGCGAGCGCCACGTCGACTCCGTCCCCCGCGGCCGCAACAGCGGAACAGATGGAGGACTTCGTCGCCGACTACTTGGCCCTCGCCGCCAGCGACCCCACCACGGCGTTCGAGCAACTCACAGCGGGCTTCCAACAGGCCAGCAACGGGCTCGATGGGTACCTCGGCTTCTGGGACCGGGTCAGCGAGCCCGAACTGATCTCGATCGAGGCGGACGAGGCGTCGCTGACCGTGAACTACCGCTATCGCTACCGCCTCGAGGGCTCGGGCCGGCGTACTGACAACGTCTCGCTGCAACTGGAGCAGACCGCGGACGGTGGCTTCCTCATCGCCGGCGAGGCCTAGCTCCGGGCTCAGCGTGGCGGTGACGCCGCCCCCCGGTTGGTACACGTGGGGTAGGAGGCGGCGCCCTCCCCAGGCGTAGGGGCCACATCTGGGAAGGATTCGAGGCTAGACCCAGACTCGCGCGAGAACACCAGTTTTGCGAAGAACTGCACCTCAGCGGTGGCATGCTGGACTGGTGTCCATTGGGGTCATCACCCACCTCCACATCGCCAAGGCCACCCGCCTGCCGATGCGGGCTGTCGACGCCGCCGAGATCCAGACCGCCCGCGGGATCATCGGAGACCGCTACCACGGCAGCCGGCACCGCCAGGTGAGCATCCAGAGCCTCCAGGATCTGCAGGACGCAGGACGGCAGTTCGGCGCCCCCATCGCGCCGTGGCTGACCCGGCGCAACATCACGGTCAGTGGCACCGCGGTCCCACGCACGCCGGGGGCGATCATCGTCGTCGGCGACATCCTGCTCGAGGTGGTCCGAGTGGCCGCGCCCTGCAAACTGCTCGATGACGTGATCGGCGCCGGGGCCCAAGAAGCCCTGCGCCACCGGGGAGGATCGATCTGCCGGGTGATCGATGGCGGCCCCGTCGA
>JBFIDC010000259.1:0-4752 GCA_041581495.1 Nocardioides sp.
GAAGTTGCGCACCTCGTTGCGGCCGAAGTTGAAGATGTGGGAGCCCCACTCCTTGTGCCAGCCGCGCTGCGGGTTCGGGTCCTCGTACAAGGGCGTGCCGTCGAAGCGCGCGAGGGCCCATTCGTCGGTGGCGAAGTGGCCGGGAACCCAGTCGAGGATGACTCCGATCCCAGCCTGGTGCAGACGGTCGACGAGCAGGCGGAAGCCGTCGGGGTCTCCGAACCGTGAGTCGGGAGCGAAGTAGGAGGTGACGTGGTATCCCCACGAGCCGCCGAACGGGTGCTGCATCACCGGCATGAGTTCGACGTGGGTGAACCCCAGATCGGCGACGTAGGCCGGGAGTTCCTCGGCCATCTCCGCCCACGTCTTCCCGCGCCGCCAGGAGGCGAGGTGCAGTTCATAGATCGACATCGGCGCGGAGATCCCCTGACGCCGGCCACGCTCCGACATCCACTCCTGGTCGGTCCACTCGTGCTGCGATGCGAAGACCCGACTCGCGGTCTCCGGCGGGATCTGGGCGTAGGCAGCCATCGGGTCTGCCTTCTCGCGCCATTGCCCATCGGCACACAGGAGCGCGAACTTGTAGCAGGTCCCGCTCGCGACTCCCGGGACGAAGAGCTCCCAGATGCCCGAACTCCCGAGTTGTCGCATCGGGTGTTCCCGGCCGTCCCAGGAGTTGAAGTCCCCCTTGAGTCGGGCGGCGCGAGCACCCGGCGCCCACACCGCGAACGCCGTGCCGGTGACGGGGTCACCCAGCGGTGCCTCGTAGGTGTGCACGCGTGCCCCGAGCACTCGCCACAGTTGCTCGTGGCGACCCTCGTTGAGCAGGTGCAGATCGACCTCGCCGAGACTCGGCAAGAAGCGATAGGGATCGTCGACCGAGTGCGAGCCCGCGTCGTCGTAGGCGACCTCGAGTCGGTAGTCCGGAACCGCGATCCCCTCCTGATCGGGGAGCACCCCGACCCAGATGCCGTCGTGTTCGTGGGTGAGGTCGAAGGTGGTTCCGTCGACGCGACGGACGGTGACGCTACGTGCCAACGGTTTGAGGACGCGAATGGTCACCGCGCCGTCGTGAGGATGGGGGCCCAGGACGTCGTGCGGGCTGCCGTGGAGTCCGTCGACGACCTGCTGCAACTGCGCTCGCGACACCGGTGCGGGCTCAGCGGGAACCGACGCGCTCATCATGCTCCGATCCTGGCGATCGCCATGAGGGGTACCTCGACCCAGGCGGGACGGTTGCGGGTTTCGTAGACCGCTTCATAGACAGCCTTGTCGGCCACGTAGGCCTCGAGGAGCAGTTGCTCGTCGGGGCTCAACCGACCACCGGCGTAGGCGACAAGGAAGTGGTTCTTGTTGCGCTCGGCCCACTGGTCCGCACGGTCGGCGATCGCTGCGGTCTCGACCTGTTCGCCCTCGGTCATGGTTCGCTCGACCACGCGAGGTGCGTAGTCGAAGCTGCGCAGCATCCCGGCGACATCGCGCCACGGCGAGTCGGGCAGTTGGCGCTCGCGCAGAGGCTTGGCGGGTTCACCCTCGAAGTCGACGATCCGCCAACCGCTGGCCGTCCGCAGGGTCTGGCCCAGGTGCAGATCCCCGTGGATCTGTTGGACCTCGAGCATCTCGATCTCACCGATGCGGGCAAAGACCGAGCGCAGGCGATCGGCGTGCTCGGCCAGTTCGGGTACGACATCGACGGCCGCGTCGAGGCGCGAGCGCATCTGGTCGGACAGGTCGGCCGCGGCGGGAGCCGGTCGAGTCTCGACGGGGAAGTGATCGCGCAGGGCCTGGTGCACTTCGCGCAGGGCCTCGCCCAGGCGGGTCGCCTCGCCGGCGAAGTCGCCTCCCGAGTCCGAGGCACGGGTCGAGTCATCCCCGAAGAGGGACCTGACGCTGGCGAGGGCGGCGTCAAAGCCGTCGGTCGCGGTGCGCAGGAACTCCTGGAGCATCGCCAACTGGGTGACCTCGCCCTCGGCGTCGACGGTCTCGGCCCAGCCGTAGAGGGCGGCGATGAATTCGGACCCAGCTTGCGTCAGCACCCGGTGGACCGAGACGTCTGGATTGATCCCCGGCGTCACCTTGCGGAAGAGCTTCATCAAGGCGTCCTCGCCGAAGGCGACCGAGGAGTTGGATTGCTCGCCCGAGAACAGCGTGGAGGTGGCCTCGACGTCGAGATCGTGGCCGGGAAGTCGGTGGAACCTCAGGCCGGGAGCGGGGTCGGCCACAGCGGGGTCGGCCGTTTCGGCGGGCGCGGCATCGAAGGCCCGCAGCCACAGTGCCATCGCCTCGCGGTCGTGGACGGCGTCGTAGGCGTGCACCCAACCGTGGGTCGGGTCCTCCCACCAGGCGACGAAGGCGTGTTCGAGACGCGTTTGCGGGTGCTCGTAGTAGGCGAGCGGAACCTGATAGGACTCGCGTCCGCCCTCGGCGTCGAGATAGGCCACCTCGACCAGATGGATGACGACGAGGGGAGGCCCACCGGGCACGGTGGCGAGGGTTCGAGTGCCAGTGACGGAGAACTCCCGTCCCTTGCCGCCGAACCATCGGGTGCGGGCGAGGTAGGCCTCGAAGGCGGTGAGGTCCAAGCCGGGTGTGGCGGTCATAGCAGCGGCCCGTCGGTGGGGGCATCGGATGGGGTCAGGCGGAACCAATAGAACCCGTAGCCCGAGAGTGTCAGCAGATAGGGCAACTCGCCGATGGGTGGGAACGGCACCCCGCCGAGCAACTCGATGGGGACCATTCCTTCGAAGCGACGCAGGTCGAGTTCGACCGGCTGGGGGAAGTGCGAGAGGTTGTTGACACAGAGGATGACGTCGCGGGTGCCGTCCTCACGCTCGAGTTCGCGGGCATAGGAGAGCACCGAGGGGTTCGACCCGCCGAGGTCGGTGAAGTCGCCGCGGCCGAACGCCTCGTGGCGGCGACGAGCCCAGATCATCCGTCGCGTCCAGTGCAGCAACGACGACGGGTTCTCCAGTTGCGACTCGACGTTGACGCTCTGAAAGCCGTAGACCGGGTCTTGGACCGTGGGCAGGGTCAGCTTGCCGGGGGTGGCCGCGGAGAATCCGGCGTTGCGGTCGGGCGTCCACTGCATCGGGGTGCGGACGCCGTCGCGGTCGCCGAGCCAGATGTTGTCACCCATGCCGATCTCGTCGCCGTAATAGAGCACCGGCGACCCGGGAAGCGAGAGCAGCAGGGCGGTGAACAGTTCGATCCGATTGGTGTCGTTGTCGAGGAGGGGCGCCAGCCGCCGACGAATCCCGATGTTGGCCTTCATGCGGGGGTCCTTGGCGTACTCGGCCCACATGTAGTCCCGATCCTCGTCGGTGACCATCTCGAGGGTCAGTTCGTCGTGGTTGCGCAAGAAGATCCCCCATTGGCATCCCGAGGGGATGGCGGGGGTCTGCGCGAGGATCTCGGAGATCGGGTAGCGGGACTCGCGGCGCACGGCCATGAAGATCCGCGGCATGACCGGGAAGTGGAAGCACATGTGGCACTCGTCGCCACCGGACTCGAAGTCACTGAAGTAGTCGACGACGTCGGCCGGCCATTGGTTCGCCTCGGCGAGCAGCACCTTGCCGGGGTACTTCTCATCGACGAAGGAGCGCACCTTGCGCAGGAAGGCGTGGGTCTCCTCCAGGTTCTCGCCGTTGGTTCCCTCACGTTCATAGAGGTAGGGCACGGCATCGAGGCGGAAGCCGTCCAGGCCCATGTCGAACCAGAACGAGACCGCCTCGAGGATCGCGTCGTGGACCGCGGGGTTGTCGAAGTTCAGGTCGGGCTGGTGGCTGAAGAACCGATGCCAGTAGTACTGCTGGCGGACCGGGTCCCAGGTCCAGTTGGACGGCTCGGTGTCGACGAAGATGATCCGGGCCTCCGGGTACTTCTCATCGGTGTCGGACCAGACATAGAAGTCGCCGTAGGGCCCCTCGGGGTCGGACCGACTCTCCTGGAACCACGCGTGCTGGTCGCTGGTGTGGTTCATGACGAAATCGATGATCACCCTGATCCCGCGCTCGTGCGCGGCGTCGAGGAAGTCGTGGAAGTCCTCGACCGTGCCGATCTCGGGGAGGATGTTGACGTAGTCCGAGACGTCGTAGCCGCCGTCTCGCAGGGGAGAGGCGAAGAACGGCGGGATCCACAGGCAGTCGACCCCGAGCCAGGCCAGGTAGTCGAGTTTCTCGATCAGGCCCGCGAAGTCGCCGATCCCGTCGCCGTTGGAGTCGCGGAACGAGCGCACGAGGACCTCATAGAAGACCGCGTTCTTGAACCACTCGGGGTTCGAGTCCAGGCCGGGAGTCTCTGCGAGGTCTTCACTCATCAGCGGCTCCGGACCGAGAGGATGTGTGCGGGTTCCTGACCCGGATCGAGGCGCACGTAGTTGTGCTGACTCCAGGCCCACTCCTGATCGGTGATCTCATCGCGCACCGTGAAGTTCCGTCCCCAGTCCAGGCCCAGGGCCGGCAGGTCGAGGTGCACGGTGGTCTCACGGGCGCCGTGAGGGTCGAGGTTGACCACCACGATGATCGTGTCGGTGCTGCCGTCCTCGCTCACGGCCTGCTTGGAGAAGGCCAGCACCTGGTCGTCGTCGGTGGTGTGCACCGTCACGTTGCGCAGCAGTCGCAGCGCAGGGTGAGCGCGACGGATCTCGTTGAGCCGGGTCAGGTAGGGCGCCAGGGTGCGTCCTGGTGCTGCCGCTGCGTCCCAGTCGCGGATGCGGATCTGGTACTTCTCCGAGTCGAGGTACTCCTCGCTGCC
>JBFIDC010000260.1:0-4696 GCA_041581495.1 Nocardioides sp.
CCGGAGCCGGAACCCGAACCAGAGCCGCGATGATGTGCGAGCGATTCCCGAAGGAAGCATGAGGTGAATGGGGCGTGAGTGAGCGTGAGCAGTCGTCGCAATGCTGGCGCTGTGGCCACGAGATGGGCATCAGCGTCGGGCAGGCCTTTTGCACGGCTTGTGGGAGCCCGACTAGAACGCAGCTAAGTCGGGATCCATTGCCCACCGAGCTTCCGGCACCCCCTCCATGTCGTGGGTGTGGCGCTCCCAACGAGTTGGCCTCGGAGTTCTGTACGAGGTGTGGCCTCTCGGCGACCCCGACCGCGCCTGTCCAATGTGACGGCTGCTCCCCGTCGTTGGCTGCCGGGATGGCCTTTTGCACAAAGTGCGGTCAGCCTGTGCGGCCAGTGCAGGTCCCTATGGGGGTGAGCCATGATGCCGTTGACGGCCCAAGACCCCCGATGTTCGGAGTGGCGGCTGTGGCGTTGGCGGCAGGCCTGCTCGCGCTGGTCGCATGGTTCGCGATACGGGGAGGGGATGAGGTAGATCATTCATCGGTGACCGGCGTCTCTGACTCCGGTGGGTCCACCCCTGGCACAGCACTCGGCGAGAACGGGCAGGGAGAGGGAGCGTCCGAAACATCGACGGGCGGTTCGAACGAGAAACCGTTTCGATGCTGGACGGGCCGACGTGTTCCGAATCTGAACGAGTGCACGACGCCGACCGGCCGAGAGGGATTGGCCTACATCTTTCCCGCGATGAGTTCGCAGCGCTGCCAAACGATCTCCAGCACACCGCAGATCGGCCGAAGCCGACTCGTCAAGTGCTTCGACCTGCTGCCGAGCGGGGAACGAATCACGATCAACTACTCGCAGTGGCGTTCGGTCGCTCTGGGGCGGGCGCACTACGGATCCAAACTGCCTGGGGGAGGGTTAGTGAACGGTTCCTATGTGTGGCGCGGACCCGTGAACGGCGAGTACAACATCGCTGGGCAGTATGCGAACGCTCCATTCAGCGTCTCTGTCTATGGCCCAAGCGAGGCAAAAGTTCTTGAGGCGCTCACTTCTGTGGTTCGGGCGCGCCCACCTGCGGAGATCAGAGGAACAACCGCGTCTCAGTGATCGCGGTGGCGGCGGATAGGTTGAGTGCGTGACCAATCTCGACACCGTCGCTACAGCCGCCCAGGAACCCGACCGCGAGCAACCCTGGGCCGATCTCGGACTGAAGGCCGACGAGTACCAGAAGATCCGCGAGATCCTCGGTCGCCGGCCGACGAGTTCAGAGTTGGCGATGTACAGCGTGATGTGGAGCGAACACTGCTCCTACAAGTCGTCCAAGGTGCACCTCAAGCAGTTCTCGGACATCCCCCAGGAGACCCCGGTCGGCAAGATGCTGGCCGGCATCGGTGAGAACGCCGGTGTCATCGACATCGGCCAGGGGTACGCGGTCACCTTCAAGGTCGAGAGCCACAACCACCCCTCCTACGTCGAGCCCTACCAAGGTGCGGCGACCGGGGTCGGCGGCATCGTCCGCGACATTCTCGCCATGGGGGCGCGACCGGTTGCAGTGATGGACCCGCTGCGCTTCGGACCACTCGACGCAGAAGACACCCATCGGGTGATGCCCGGGATCGTGGCCGGCGTCGGCGGCTACGGCAACTGCCTGGGCCTGCCCAACATCGGCGGCGAGACGGTCTTCGACCCCAGCTACCTCGGCAACCCACTGGTCAACGCCCTGTGCGTCGGCGTCCTGCGCCACGAGGATCTGCATCTGGCCAAGGCGAGCGGCGTGGGCAACCAGGTCATCCTCTATGGCGCCAAGACCGGCGGCGATGGGATCGGCGGCGTCTCCATCCTGGCCAGCGAAACCTTCGAGGACACTGGTCCCGCCAAACGTCCGAGCGTCCAGGTGGGCGACCCGTTCATGGAGAAGCTCCTGATCGAGTGCACCCTCGAGATCTTCGCCGCCGGGCTGGTCGCTGGCATCCAGGACCTCGGCGGCGCGGGCCTGTCGTGCGCGACCTCCGAGCTGGCCAGCGCCGGTGACGGCGGCATGTACGTCGAGCTCGACCGGGTCCCACTGCGCGACTCGACGCTGGCACCCGAAGAGATCCTGATGAGCGAATCGCAGGAGCGGATGATGGCCATCGTCGAGCCCGACGACGTCGCCGCGTTCCTCGCGATCTGCGAGAAGTGGGACGTGGACGCCGTGGTGATCGGCGAGGTGACCGAGACCGGGCGACTCGAGATCGACTGGCACGGTGAACGTGTCGTCGACGTGCCGCCGCGCTCGGTGGCGCACGACGGGCCGACCTACCAGCGCCCGTTCGCCCGGCCCGACTGGCAAGACGCCCTCCAGGCCGACGGTGCCGAGTCGTTGCCTCGGCCCGCGACCGGCGAGGAGTTGCGCCAGACGTTGTTGCGTCTGGTCGCCAGTCCCAACCTGTGCGACAAGTCCTGGGTCACCGATCAGTACGACCGCTATGTGCGGGGCAACACGGTGCTGGCTCAGCCCAGCGACAGCGGCATGATCCGGGTCGATGCCGAGACCGGACTCGGTGTCGCGGTCTCGACCGACTGCAACGGACGCTTCGCCAAGCTCGATCCCTACGCCGGTGCCCAGTTGGCCCTGTCGGAGTCCTACCGCAACGTGGCGACGGGTGGTGCCCAGCCGTTGGCGATCTCGGACTGCCTCAACTTCGGCTCGCCCGAGGATCCCGACGTGATGTGGCAGTTCGCCGAGGCGTGCCGCGGCCTGGCCGACGCCTGCCGCGAACTCGGCATCCCGGTCACCGGCGGCAACGTCAGCCTCTACAACCAGACCGGCGAGACCGCGATCCTGCCGACACCTGTGGTGGCGGTGCTCGGCGTCATCGACGATGTCACCGCTCGGACCCCATCGGCCTTCGTGGCCGCAGGCGAGCGGGTGCTGCTGCTGGGTGAGACTCGCGAGGAACTGTCCGGCTCCGAGTGGGCTCACGTGGTGCACGGTCACCTGGGTGGTCTCCCGCCCAAGGTCGACCTCGCGGCCGAGCGCTCGCTCGCTGAACTCCTGCGCGAGGCCGTGGGTCTGGTCACCAGCGCGCACGACCTCGCCGATGGGGGCCTGGCGCAGGCGCTGGTCGAGGCGTCGCTGCGCAACGACATCGGCGTTCGCGTCGAACTCGAGGACGACCCGTTCGTCGCGTTGTTCGCCGAGTCCACGGCTCGGGTGCTCGTCACGGTCCCTGCGGCCGACGAGCAACGCCTGGTCGAACTGGCCGGGCGACACGGCGTGACAGTCACCGCACTCGGGGAGACCGGCGGCGAGACGATCGAGGTGTCCGGGCAGTTCGAGGTGCCGCTGAGCACGGTCCGCGAAGCCTGGAGCGCCACGCTTCCGGCCGCCCTGGGCTGACCCGATCCGACGACGGTGGCCGACGACCTGGTGATCACCCGGTCGTGGACGCTGCCGGGTGCGGAGTTGGCCGAACGGTTCTCCAGGTCCTCAGGGCCGGGGGGACAGGGCGTCAACACCACCGACAGTCGGGTGGAGTTGTCGGTCGACCTCGCCAACTCGGGCTCCCTTCCTGCCTATCTCCACGAGCGGGTCCTCGAACGCCTCGACGCCAGACTGGTCGACGGCGTGATCACGGTCGTCGCCAGTGAGCACCGCACCCAGATCGCCAACCGTCGCGCGGCACGCGAGCGCCTGGCTGCTCTGCTGCGGGATGCGGCGGCGCCGCCGGCCCCGAAGCGACGCCCGACCAGGCCGACGCGAGGGTCCAAGGAGCGGCGCCTGGCGCAGAAGAAGCGTCGCGGCGAGACCAAGCGCGGCCGCCAGGGTCGTTTCGATTCCTAGCGTTGCGCTCTAGCGGCACCAGCGTCCTGCCTGCAGGATTGCGCCCATGCTCCTCACACACCTGCGCCGCAACGTCGTCGCCTACCTCGCCCTGATCGTTGCGCTCACCACCGGCACCGCCTACGCCGCCGGCTTGGCCAACGGGTCCGTGACCAACCAGAAGCTGGCCAAGAACGCCGTGACCTCGCCCAAGATCAAAAAGGGTTCGGTCAAGAGGAGTGACCTGCACAAGAAGGCGGTCACCGGCGCGGTAGTCAAGGATGGATCCCTGACCAAGAGTGATCTCGCTCCCGGGACCCTGCCCGAGGCCGATCTCTTCCATGTCGTCAACAACGGCACCATGCCCGCGTCCAGCCCCGATTCAAGTGGCCATTTGACGGCGCAGATGACGATGCCCCGGGCGGGCGAAATTTTCGTCCGATTGGATGCAGCGTTCACTCGTTCCTGTAGCTCCGGAGTTGGCCGCTTCGGCCTTTACGTCGACGGTTTCCCCATCCCCGGAACGGGCAACCAGACGCCTGGCGCTGGTGACCGTTACACCGTCACCCCATCGGCGCTGGTGGAGTTGTCGAAAGGCCTCCACACCTTCGCTCTGGGACTCGACTGCCCCGACGGGGACTTCACCGGCGGCGCTTTCCCGCTCTCACACACCTGGACGTTCCTGTTGCAGGGCGAGTGAAAAACGCTCGCGCGCACCGATCGAGCAAGGTGTGTGGGTGGTGACTGGACCGATAGCAGGCACGCGGCGCCTTAGGTATGGCGATGACCCGAGCCAGTTCGCCGAACTGTCGCTGCCCGCGGGCCGGCCGCGCGGCGTGGTGGTGGTCATTCACGGCGGCTTCTGGAAGTCCGAGTACGGCATCGAGTTGGCGCGGCC